>CAIVHB010000132.1 GCA_903905585.1 uncultured Ferrovum sp.
CAGATTACTCAATTGAAGATTTGTGACCCCCAAGCTCAATTGGGACGTATTCAGTGCAGCAATAGCCGAAGTGCTCAGACCAACAAATTCGAAATAGCCAATATCAGATATCTGCTCTGTTGTAAGAACAGATAGTGAGGCAGTAGATAAACCAAGTAACTGACTGGAATTTAGAGCAGCGATCTGATCCGTTGCATTTAAACTGACCACTTGTCTTGTTGTAAAAGCCCCGACCTGAGCCGAGGTTAAACCATAGATAAGATTGGAAGTATCCGTAAAAATTGAAAGTTGGGCAGTGCTCAGCGTCGAGATAACAGAAGTAGATAAACCTGAAATTTGGTTAGTGGTAAGATTTAAAAACTGGTCAGTAGTGAAACCTGGGGTTTGAGTGGCAGTGAAAGCGCCTAATTGAGTGCTTGTAAACTGCGCCAGACCATATATCGAAATACCTACATTTAATTGTTGAGACGTCAAGGCCGCAATCTGAGATACCGATAGAGATTGGTAAATGTTATTCGGGTTATTTTCGATTTGATTGAAGATGGCGGAGGTGGTTAATGCAGCAATCTGAGCCGTTGAAAAAGAGGCAAACTCTGTACCAGTTAGGTTTAGAAGTTGATCCGTGGATAAGCCTTGGTTAATTTGGTTAGTGGTAAACGCTTGAATTTGGTTACTCGTGAACGCCGCAAAATCACTAATCGAAACCCCGGAAAGAATCTGGCTTGTCGTGAGCGCCTTAATCTGAGCGGTGGTGAATCCATAAAACTGGTTAGTCGTCAGCGCAGCGATATCTGCCGAATTCAATCCCTGAGCAATCTGACTGGTGGTCATTGAAGCAAGCTGATTTGTCGTCAACGCAGCAACTTGTGTTCCACTGAATCCATTTTGAATTTGATTCGTTGTCAAAGCTGCAATCTTTGAAGATGCAAAGGCAGCGATTTGACTGGTGGAGAGCGCAGAGATGTCATTGCTCGTGATTCCAATCGATAACTGTGATGTGGTCAGCGCGTTCAGTTGCGCGGTATTGAAGGCATTGAACTGAACGGAGTTCAAACCATTCAACAGTTGATTGGTGGTGAGAGCAGCAATTTGTTTACTCGTAAATCCAGCAAATTGATCGGTATTCAGCGCTGCAAACTGCGTCGAGGACAACCCATTCACAATTTGTGATGTAGTCAGCGCGCTTAATTGCGAAGTAGTCAAAGCACTCGCATTTGCAGTGGTGAGACCTTTTGCAATTTGAAAAGTGCTCAGCGCCGCAATTTGTGCAGTCCCAAATGAAGCTTCTTGGCCGGTGCTCAGCACTGACAACTCTGCCGTAGTCAAGCCATTCGCCACTTGAGCCGTAGTTAAAGCGCCCAATTGCAAAGAATTCATTGCAACAATGTCTGCGGTGGTCAGACCAGTCTGGATCTGGGAATTGGTCAGCGCAGCTATTTGCGTTGAAGAAAGGCTTCCAAATTGACTGGAAGTCAAAGCCCTTAAATCAGCCGTGGAAAACCCACCCGCTATTTGCGCAGTCGATAGCGCATTCAATTGCGAAGTGCTTAGGGCAGTAAACGCATTACTGGTAAAACCTTGTAAAAGTTTAGTAGCACTCAATAGTTGTAATTGCGTAGAGGTCAAATTAGCGACTCCCACCCCAAATCCATTGAGCTGTTTTGTTGTAAACGAAGCAACTTGATTGGTAGTTAGCGCACCTAGACTGGTGCTCGAAATCGCATTGATTTGCGCAGTAGTAAAGGCACCAAACTGAGTTGTTGTTAAAGCGTTCAGTTGAACCGAATTGAGGTTATAGACTTGAGAGGAAGATAAACCCTGCGAAATTTGGCTGACTGAAAAACCTTGGAATTGTCGTGATGTCAGTCCCGATAATGCTGCAGTTCCGATAGCGCCAATTTGAGAGGCCGAAAAGGTCTGCAAAATAGAAATATTCGATGCACTGAGCGCCCTGATCTGAGAGGAGTTCAACACTGAAATCTGGGCCGAAGTCAGTCCGGTCACCAGTGTCTGACTTAATGAGGCTAAAGCGGCAGTCGTAGCAGTAGATATTTGAGCGGTGGTTAACAGCCCAAGCGTGCGCGCAGAGTAGTTAGAAAAACTAGTGATAGCCATAACTTTAGCCTTTATAGATGAGCAATTACATGAGTTGCGAACAAATTCAGGGGTAGATCGTGTTAACGGCTTATTTCCGCATTTCTTTAAAGTAATCTCTTATTTATTCGTAAGTATGAGAGTCAGAGATGGAATCCTAATCGAGAAATAAACCTGTTTTAGGTACCTTATTCTCTAATTCCCTATGCAATTCAAGCGCATAGAATGTTCTGACACGCTAAGGGGTTTCCATGCACATCACTTTCTTAACCGCCATATTTAAAGACCTCGCTCGATCAACTCAAGCCTTAGGCTTGGGCAATTTATCGTCTTTAATCACTGCGTTCATGCCTGCGATGCATACCCTATCAAAACGTGCAAGCGTTCAGTGTATCGCGTCGATCTTATTGCTTACCCTCATTTCTAATATGGGCCCTACAGCGCAGGCTGCGGGGGCAAGCACAACAAACTCAGCCCAAGCCCCAGTCTCACCACAAACAACGCATGCTTCCCAAAACTCAGCTTTGCCTCAAGGCGGTCAGGTAGTACAAGGCGAAGCCTCGATCTCTTCTGCAGCCAACACAACGACGATTCACCAAACTTCGCAAAACGCTTCCATCAACTGGAATAGCTTCAATATTGGCAACGGACAAAGCGTCAACTTTATTCAACCTAATGCCAGTGCGATAGCGCTCAACCGGATCGTAGGCCAAGACCCTAGCTCTATTTATGGCAGCCTCAACGCAAATGGCAAAGTTTTTCTGATCAATCCGAATGGAATTCTTTTTTCCCCCAGTGCTTCGGTCAATGTAGGCGGCTTAGTCGCTTCCACCCTCAATATCTCTGACCAGAATTTGATGTCGGGGAAATATGTCTTCACCGCAAACGGCACAGGCTCCATCACAAACCAAGGCACCATCACTGCCGCTGACGGTTCCTACGTGGCCCTGCTCGGAGCACAAGTCAACAATACAGGTACCATCAATGCCCACTTGGGCTCGATTGCAATGGCAGCAGGCCAAGCCATGACCCTAGATTTAGGAGATGGGCTGATGAGTGTTGCCGTGAATGCGGGAACAGTGAAAGCCCTTGTTCAAAATGGCGGCGTCATTCAAGCCAATGGGGGCAATGTGGTGCTCACTACCCAAGCGGCCGGTGAAGCCTTGCAAACTGCAGTCAATAATACCGGCACCATCCAAGCCCAATCGGTGCAAAACGTGAACGGCACTATTCGTCTTTTAGGTGACATGAAATCCGGAACAGTCAATGTAGGCGGCAAGCTGGATGCCAGCGCACCCAAAGGCGGCAATGGGGGCAATATCGAAACCAGTGCAGCCAGTGTAAAGGTTGCAAATAATGCACAAATCACTTCTGCAGCACCTAAGGGCAAGCCGGGTAATTGGCTGATCGACCCCAATGACTATGTGGTAGCCACAACAGGCGGCGACATCACTCCCACTACTTTAGCGACAGCGTTAAGTTCCACGAACGTGACGATTCAAAGTAGCGATGGAAGTGGAACTTCATTAGGCGGCAATGGGGATATTGCGATCAATGCTCCTGTGGCTTGGTCAGCGAATACCTTAATTTTAAACGCTAATCGAAACATCAATATCAACGCACCCCTGACAGGAACAGGTACCGCGAGTTTATTTCTGCAATATGGGCAAGGCGGTTCAGGAAATTATTATGTGAACGCACCCATCACCCTACCTGAAAACCTTTCACCCACCAGTTCCTCGTACTCGTTTGCAACACAGTCTTATAACGCTAGCCCAACTTACTTCGCAGTGATTTCTTCGGCTTCAGGCTTGCAAAATTTAGAGAGCAATCAAACCAGCACTCTGCTTGCCACGAGCTATGCATTGGGCGCCAATGTAGATGCTTCAACCATCTCTTCTTTCACGCCCATTGGTTCGGCCTCTACCCCCTTCACAGGAACATTTGAGGGTTTAGGTAACAAAATTAGCAATCTCAATTTGAGTTCCAGTGGCAACACCACAAACAACAATAGCGTTGGATTATTCGGATACATCGGCACAGGCGGAGTGGTTCAGAATTTGGGCGTGGTCAATCCCACTATAGTCATTGCAAACGATACCGGTTCAGATACGGCATTAGGTGGTTTAGCTGGCACGAATGCCGGAACCATTAACAACGTCTATGTAGCTGCTTGCATTACTTCAAACTGCACCAGCAACACTTCTAGCATTTATTCCAGCGCTACCAATACGGGCGGTTTAGTCGGTGTAAACCTTGGAACCGTATCGAATAGCTTTGCAACGATCCCTGTGACTTCTAGTAATGCAACGAACACTTCTGACAACGTGGGTGGATTAGTGGGTATCAATACAGGAACCATTCAGAACAGTTTCGCTACGGGTTCCGTAACCGGGATGACGAGCGTGGGAGGCTTAGTTGGTTTTAACGGAAGTGCAACCGATAGTAATAACAATTCCTACGGACCCGGCACGATTAGCCAATCCTACGCAACAGGCGCAGTCGCTTCAGGCTCAACGGGATCGGCAGGTGGCTTAGTGGGCATCAATGCCTCAGGCACCATTCAATATGTCTATGCAACCGGCACCGCCAGCGGAAATATTGTTGGCGGCTTAGTAGGCTACAACACCGGAACGATCCAATATAGTTATGCTTCAGGCGCTTCTACTGCCTCGGATAACGGGTATGCAGGCGGACTTGTGGGTGTCAATGCAGACGGCACAGTGAATACGAATTACGCAACAGGTTCAGCAACCGTCAACTCAACAGCCCTAGGTAATGGAAATGCAGGTGGCTTGATCGGGTATAACACCGGATCGGGAACTTACAGCTCTAATTACGCTTCAGGAACGGCCTCGGTAACGAGCTTAGGTACAAGCGGATCACTAGTTGGCTATGACGACAGCATTGCATCATCCGTTGCAAATAGCGCTACTGCCTTCACTTTAGCCTCGACTGCAGGCTCTTATACCAGCGCTTTGACTGGCAACTCGCTTAATTACTTTGCTCAAGTCAATAGCAAAGATATCCTCACCAGCATGCCCCTTCAAATCTTTGCGGTGACCACATCCAAAACCTATGACGGAACAACATCTTCAACCGCATCTCCAACGGTGATAGGTCTTCAAACCACTGCAGAAACCATTTCTGCCACCCAGCAATATACCGATCCATCTGCAGGCACAAGCAAACTGGGTCTCATTAGCGCTTACACCATCAAAGATGCATCAAGTAGTTCTTCGAGCAGTGCGAATTATTCGGTTTCCACTTCAAGTGACGCATCTGGAACGATCAACACCGCCCCGTTAACGCTCACTATCAGTAAGACTTACGATGGCACCACCGCCTTTACCACCAGCAATAGTTACAGCCTATCCGGCACGGTAACCGGTGACACAACGCCAACATTGAGCGGAAGTGGGGCTACCTCGAGTGCCAACGCCGCCACTTACACCAGCTTATCCAGCTCCTCTTTTGCACTCAATAATTCCAACTATTCCATTCAAAGCACGGTCGCTGCGACGATTGCTCCGGCTCCTCTGAGTCTTTCCATCAGTAAAACCTATGATGGCACCACCACCTTCACAAACAGCAACATCTATTCCCTATCCGGCATGATCAACGGGGAATCCAGTCCCACCATCAGCAGCGGAACCGCAGCCACTTCTAGTGCCAATGCCAGCAGCTACTCCGGATTCTCAAGCAATACCCTTGCCCTGAGCAATTCCAACTACACCATAACTGGCGGCACGATCTCTGCAACGATTAATCAGGCCCCTCTCAATCTCACGATGAGTAAAACTTATGATGGCACCACCACCTTCACGAATGCCAATAGCTATAGCTTGTCTGGGACTGTTTCAGGTGATGCCACACCTACGATTAGCAGTGGAAGTGCCGCCACCTCAAGTTCAAGCGCAGCGACCTACTCCAGTTTCTCAAGCAATACCCTTGCCCTGAGCAACTCTAATTACACATTACTTGGCGGAACAATCTCAGCAACGATTCATTCACCACCGCTTCCCGATGTCATTTCTGCACACTCCGCAGGCCTGTCGGAATCTCAAACAGCTGTCATTCATGAAGCAAATATGATTCTTGCGGATGCCAACGAGGTAGAAGTCGACCCCGTTAGCGGCCGAGTCCTTCCCCCTAATGAACATCTCGTTCAGGGATTGCCCTCCACCACTGTCATTGCGGGCGGGGTTCGGCTTCCTCGAGGTTTAGCCGTTAAGTACGAAGTGCAAGCCGCAAGGTAAACTAGCAAGAGTTTATTCTCAGCGAAGTACCCCATGCGCATCGCTTTAATCCATGCTCTCAAGCATTCTGTAGCGCCCATCGAAGAGGCATTTTCACGCCTATGGCCTGAAGCGACAACATTTAATCTCCTCGATGACAGCCTGTCTGCCGACCTTGCGGCACAAGGGCACATCAACCCGGCAATGACCCAGCGATTCCTGACATTGGCCCACTATGCTGCGGGCACTGGGGCCGATGGCATTTTATTTACCTGCTCAGCTTTCGGGCCTTGCATAGAAGCCTGCGCTGAAGAGCTCTACCCCATTCCCGTTTTGAAGCCCAATGAGGCCATGATCCGAGAGGCTGAACGGATGGGTTCACGCATAGGCTTGCTCGCGAGCTTTGCCCCCACACTGGATTCCATGCCCAGTGAATTCCCCTCTAACCTGATTGTGGTGCCGCGTTTTGCACAAGGTGCCTTAGCGGCTTTAGACCGGGGAGAGCCAGAAGCACATGATGCATTAGCAGCAACAGCTGCTCTCGCATTACATGACTGCGATGTCATCGCCTTAGCGCAGTTCAGCTTGGCCAGAGCGCAACAGGCGGTCTCTGCAAAAATCGGCAAACCAGTTTTAACCACTCCAGACTGCGCCGTGCGTGCCTTACGAGCACGACTAGAGACTTAGTTCGCGATATTGCTCTGCAACATTGATTTCTGATGCAAAAATCTCCTGCATCGTTCAGACTTTGCATGCGTTAAGTTTTTTTAAGCTGTATTTTTATCTTACAAGGTACTGGCCCTCATGAACGGTTTACTCAAATTATCGCGCCTGATTGGCTTTGGTATTGCCTTCAGCGCACTTGCACTCAATGCAATCCCAAGTTCAGCAGCCGATGATGTCATTCGCCTAGGCAACTTAAAACTGGCGCACTTTGGCGCCATTTCTTACGTCAGTCAGATTGCTCCAACAAAATGCGGCATTCAAGTGCAAGAGAAGACCTTCGCCAAAGGCTTAGACATCATGCAAGCGATTATTGCGGGTGAAATCGATGTGGGCGCAACCGCTTCGGAAGCGGCCATATCAGGCCGAGCCTCAGGCGTGCCCATCATCATTGTGGCCGGCTTTGCTTCAGGTGGTGCGCGTTTATTAGTCCGCAGTGACTTGCCTACCATACAGAAACTCTCCGACCTGAAAGGTAAAAAGGTTTCCGTTACGCGTGGCAGCATCCAAGAAATTCTCCTCGCTGCCGAATTGGGGCAAGCAGGGCTGAGCTTTTCAGATCAACCGGGCAAAGATATTCAAATCACTTATCTGAATTATCCTGACCTCAATCAGGCTCTGCTCACAAAAAACATCGATGTAATCATGCAGTCCGAACCTTATGCCTCGCAGGCAATTGATCGTGGCTTTGCCCTTGAAATGATGAAGCCCTATGATACGTCCATCGGCTCCCCCATCCGAACCCTTGTCATGACTGAAAAGTTCTATAACGAAAAACCAGAACTTGCTAAAAAGTTTATGGGATGTTTCGTTCAAGCCACACGGGACTTTATTAATGATCCCAAGCTTGCCTCGCGGTTTGTGCGAGAAACCCTGTTCAAAGGACAACTCTCAGAAAAAGAGTTCTCAGATGCCATCGGCAATGCACCTTATGGTTATGACATTACCCCACAGCATATTCAAATCACCATCGACCAAATGGTGAAATACGGCGTGGGCAAGATGACCAAACCGCCCTTAGCGAAAGACTTTGTAAACACTGAATTGCTTCAGAGTACGAAAAAAACACTAGGCATACAGTAATGCAATGGCTGCGAAAAATCGCCCGAGGGCTGGCTGCCCCCGCCCTGCTTCTCGTCATCTGGCAAGGGGTTTGTGAGGCGGGTTGGGTCACACCTCAAGCCCTGCCTTCACCCTATGCTGTAGGCCTAAAATGGATGGAATATCTCCTGCCCGGCCAGGCCTATGATCCTGCCTCCCAATCTTGGTTGATGTGGGTGCTCAGCGGAGAATTGCTGCGTGATGCAGGCGGCAGTCTCTGGCGCGTCATAATCGGGTTCTTAGTGGGCTTTGTATTAGCGCTTCCACTTGGCCTGCTGATGGGGGCCAATGCGCGCCTGCGCGAATTTGCCAATCCTCTGATTCAGGTGTTACGCCCCATTCCCCCCATCGCCTATATTCCTTTAGCCATACTTTGGTTTGGTTTAGGCAATCCACCTGCCATATTTCTCATTGCGCTGGGGGCTTTCTTCCCGGTACTCATGAATACCATTGCAGGTGTCAGTCAGGTCGATTCCATTTACCTTCGAGCAGCGCGCAATTTAGGTGCTTCCCATTCACGCATCTTCATGAGCGTCATTCTTCCTGCGGCCATGCCCTTCATCCTATCTGGAGTCCGAATCGGCATCGGCACTTCTTTCTTAGTCGTCATCGTGGCAGAAATGATTGCGGTCAATAACGGCTTGGGATATCGCATCCTAGAAGCACGCGAGTACTTTTGGACCGACAAGATCATTGCCGGAATGTTGAGCATAGGTTTGATCGGCTTGGCCATTGATCTCGCCATGGATCGACTGAATCGACACTTACTGCGCTGGCACAGAGGAATGTAATGAAACCCGCTCTTGAATTCCAATCTGTTGCACAAAGTTTCACAACGCACAACTCTCACATTCAGGTCTTAGCGTCTATTGACCTCACCATCCAAGAGGGCGAGTTTGTTTGCCTTCTAGGCCCATCTGGCTGCGGCAAATCTACCCTACTGAATGCCGCCGCAGGGTTTGTTTCCCCCACGCAAGGAAAAGTGAAGTTTCGCGGTAATCTGGTCACAGGGCCCTCACCGGAACGCGGCATGGTCTTTCAGGAATACGCTCTCTTTCCCTGGATGAGTGTCGAAGACAATGTGGCTTTTGGTCTCGAGGCCCGGGGCGAATCCAAAGACGTCATTCAGCCGCGCGTAGCCGCTCTGCTTGCCAAGTTGCGCCTCACCGAATTTGCCACACGCTGGCCCAGAGATCTGTCTGGAGGCATGCGTCAGCGGGTAGCGATTGCCAGAGTTTTAGCCCTAGATCCGCCCTGCCTTCTCATGGATGAACCGTTTGGGGCACTGGATGCCTTAACCCGCCGTTCATTGCAAGACGAACTGCTGCAGCTATGGTCTGAACTCGGCAAAACGGTGCTCTTCGTGACGCACAGTATTGAAGAAGCCATCTTGCTTGCAGATCGTATCGTGGTCATGACACACCGCCCTGGCAAAGTCAAAAAAGACTGCCTCGTCGCTCTCCCTCGCCCCCGAGATCCTTCAGACCCCGCGTTTAATGCCTTAAAACAAGAAATGGGACAGCTCGTCATGGCTGAACAGCACGCATTCGAAAACGCCGAGCGCTTAAGCTTTACTGCCGACTAGTAGTGAGACCACCCGTAAAGGGATAAACGACTGCTATCACCCGCAATACCTAATGAAGCCGCACGGTGAGCTTTCCTGACTCCAAATCAACACAAAAATGCAGCTAACCTGAATGAGCCCTTTCGCTTTTTTGGTTTATAGTTTCAGTAATTAAATCTTTATGCATACCCAATCACCCTAGAACATGGCAAAAAAACCTCAAACCCCTGCACCTAAAAATGCTGCTGCCTCAAATTCCAAACCACCCTCAAAGACGATTGCTGCAAGCTTGAATGAGGGGCTTAACTTTCACCAAAACGGGGAATTTCAAAAAGCCAAAGAATGTTATGAGGGAGTGCTGAAATCACAACCCCGAAACTTTGATGGCCTACGTTTCTTGGCAACGCTCTTTCTTCAAGCAGGGCATTACCTTGAAGCCATCGAGTTATTTAATAAAGCTGCACTCATCAAAAAAACTGACGCGTCTATTTTCTCCAATAAAGGCAATGCGCTCAAAGAACTCGGGCGATTCGATGAAGCCCTCGAAAGCTACAACAAATCACTGGTTCTCAAACCCAAATTTGCCGAGGCCTTCTCCAATCGCGGCATTACATTGCAAGAACTCCATCGACTCGATGAGGCACTGGCCAGTTTCGATCAAGCCATTCAGTTGAAACCCGAGTTTGCAGAAGCCCACTCCAATAAAGCTCTGGTTCTGCACAAACTCAAACGATTCGAAGAAACCCTAATCAGTTGCGACAAGGCCATTGCCCTTAAACCTGATTATGTAGAGGCACACTCCAATCGTGGGATCGCTCTTCAAGAACTGAATCGCCTGGATGAGGCGCTACAAAACTTTGACCATGCCATAGCACTTAACCCTAACTATGCAGTGGCGCACTTTAATCGTGGTTTTGTCCTCAATGAACTCAGACGATTCCATGAGGCGGTAGAAAGTTACGACAAAGCCCTTGCACTCAACCCCACTTATGCTGAGGCATACTTTAATCGAGCCATACCACTCAACGAGCTGAATCGATTTGATGAAGCCCTAGAAAGCTGCGACAGAGCAATTCAGCTTAAACCCTCATTTGCAGAGGCATACTGCAATCGCGGAATCGCACTTAAAGATCAAAAACGGTTCGAAGAAGCACTACAAAGTTTTAATAAAGCCATTGAACTGGCCCCCCAATTTGCAGAAGCCTACTCCAATCGTGGCCTGGCACTCAAAGAACTCAGACACATTGATGCGGCCATCAACAGTTATGACCAAGCCATTGCGCTTAAACCCGAGGTCGCTGAATTCTATTTCAACAAAGCAACCGCATTGATTCTCACCGGCCAATACTTAGAAGGTTGGGAAATATTTGAGTGGCGGGTCAAAGGGAAAAATGTTGGCGATATTTATTCTCGCCACAACAAACACCCATGGAGAGGCCAAGAAAATATCCAAGGGAAAAAACTACTCATCCATCATGAGCATGGGCTAGGCGATACCATTCAATTTTGCCGCTATGTCCCCCTTGCGGAAGCACTCGGTGCCGAGATTACGCTCGAAGTCCCAGAAAACCTTGTGTCATTGATCTCAACATTAAAACCTCAAATCAATGTCGTTGCGCAGGGAACGTCTCTGCCTGAAATGGATGCCTGCTGCCCGATCATGAGTCTGCCCCATGTATTCAAGACGACTGTAGAGACGATCCCCTCGCCCACCCCCTATCTCTTCTCTGATAAAACAAAAGTAGCAGCCTGGAAGCAAAAACTGGGGCAATCAAATAAACTGAAGGTGGGACTGGTGTGGTCGGGTGATATCGTTCACAGAAACGATCACAATAGGAGCATTCGATTACAAGAAATGGTATCGCTGACTGATTTACCGCTTGAGTGGCACTCTCTACAAAAAGAATATCGCTCGTATGACTTAGATGTCATCCATCAACATCAAGAGATCCAACAGCATCAAGACGATATTGTTGATTTTTCTGATACCGCAGCGTTAGTGGAATGCATGGATCTAGTGATCAGTGTCGACACCAGTATCGCTCACGCTGCAGGTGCAATTGGCAAACCCGTATGGATCCTCATGCCTTTTACGCCTGACTATCGTTGGATGCTGGACCGCAAAGACTGTCCCTGGTACGCCACGGCTGAACTGTTCAGACAAAATCCCAACAGGCAATGGGCCGATGTGCTTCAAAACGTCAAAGCTGAACTGTCCCAGCGTTTTATTACTTAATCAAACAATTACTGATTAATTTGAATGTTTTGTGAACCAAGCCTGCCAATTTACTAATGG
>CAIVHB010000133.1 GCA_903905585.1 uncultured Ferrovum sp.
AATGGCTGATGACTCCACAAACAGTCAACGCCTATTACAACCCTGCTATGAATGAGATTGTGTTTCCTGCCGCGATTTTGCAGCCCCCCTTCTTTAATTTTGAGGCGGATGAAGCAGTGAATTACGGTGGAATTGGTGCCGTAATTGGCCATGAAATCAGTCATGGTTTTGATGACCAAGGTAGCCAATATGATGGCGATGGCAATCTGCGCGACTGGTGGAGCCAAGAAGATCATGTGCAATTTGATCAACGCACCAACCGTTTGGTGGCCCAATATGAACGTTATGAGCCTGTGAAGGGCTATCATGTCAATGGCAAGCTCACTTTGGGCGAGAACATCGCGGATAACTCCGGTTTAGCCATTGCCTATAAAGCTTATCAGTTGTCATTAGCTGGACATCCGGCAGCCACGATTGAAGACATGACAGGAGAACAACGCTTTTACATGGGCTGGGCCCAAGTTTGGCGAGGCAAAGCGCGCGAATCTGAGGCCATACGTTTGATCAAGGTGGACCCACATTCCCCTGCTGAAGTGCGTGGGAATGCTCCATTAGTGAACCAACCTGGTTTTTATAGCGCTTTTGGTGTGCAATCGGGGGATAAACTGTACTTACCTGAATCAGAGCGGGTCACGATTTGGTAACTAAGATCCTCAATTCATTGAAGATGCCCCCTCTTTGTGGGCTTGGTCTTTATGAAGTCCCGGTCATTGTGGATGGGCCTGGAATGATCCCACGCTCTGGGATGGCGTCTTTGACGAGCATTCTGGGCAGACCTACTGTACTAAGACTGAGCCTTATTTTAGGTCTTGCCTTCAGTCATTCAGGCGTCGTTGCTGCTGAAGAACAGGCAGCCGGCCGCAGTATGGGTATCAATACTCACTTCATGGATACCGCGGTTTCTCCCCGTTCGGATCTGTTTCAATATGCAAATGGGCGATGGCTGAAAGACACCCCTATCCCCGCTGACAGGGCAATGTATGGGATAGATGCCATCACGCAGGAAAAAACCGAAGCGCAACTTAAGGTTTTGGTTGAGGGGTTGGCCCAGCGAGGCGATCTATCATCGGGCACTGACAAAGCCAAAATTGCCTTGATGTATAGAAACTTTATGGATGAGGCCGCCATTGAACGCGCCGGCCTGAAACCTATTGCGCCCCTCCTCATTCAAATTGATCAGCTCAAATCCCATCACGATTTAGCAACGCTATTTGCCAAGCTCTCTCAGGCAGGGGTGGGTACCCCGTTTGATTTTGGGGTGATGCAAGACGAAAAGCATGCCGATCGCTATTCCATTCATCTCAGTCAAAGTGAACTATCCCTGCCAGACCGAGAGTATTACCTAGACAAAAAAGACAAACGTTTTAAGGCGTTTCGCCAAGATTTTGTTCAATACGCTGCAGGCCAACTTAATCGTTTAGGTGTCCTGCATCCAACTTTTGCTGCGCAACAAATCCTGGCGTTTGAGACTGGATTAGCCAAAATACAGTGGGATCGCGTGGAAAATCGTGATCCGCAGAAAACATACAATCCTCGCTCGTTTAAAGCCCTCAAAAAGATGGCGCCAAATATCGCTTGGGGTGATCTTTTTAAAGAGGAATCGTTTCCCGCTGATCCTGGGGAGCTCATCATTGCGCAACCGAGTTATCTGATCAAATTGAACGGGGTGATTCAGAAAACTCCCTTGTCGGTATGGAAAACTTGGTTACGTTGGCAGGTATTAAGAGCCTATGCACCGATGCTCGACAAGGACATTGCACACAGACAGTTTGCTTTTGAGTCAGGTGAACTGCGCGGAGTACCAGAACAGAAGCCTCGCTGGAAGCGCGCCCTGGCATTGATTGAAGCGACGATGGGAGAAGGCCTTGGTCACCTGTATGTGGATGCCTATTTCCCGCCTACATCAAAAGAAAAAATTCAAAATGTAGTCGATCACTTGATTCATGCTTATGGAGAAAGTATTGATCATTTGGATTGGTTGAGCCCTGAAACTAAGCAAGAAGCTCGCAAAAAACTGAGTCATATCAATGCTAAGTTGGGCTACCCCAACACATGGAGGGACTATTCAGCGCTGACTTTTGAGGAAAATAATGTTGTAGGAAACTTTGCGCGCGCCATGGCGTTTGAGTCTGCTAGGAATAGCGCTAAGTTAGGGCAAGTCGTGGACCGTGATGAGTGGATGATGACCCCTCAGACGGTGAATGCCTATTACAACCCTACGCTGAATGAGATTGTTTTTCCTGCCGCCCAATTGCAAGCGCCCTATTTTGATGAAAAGGCTGATGATGCCGCCAATTACGGCAATATCGGTTTTATTATAGGGCACGAGCTGAGCCACGCTTTTGATGATCAAGGGGCCCAGTTTGATGAAATCGGGAATTTGCGGGATTGGTGGAATAAGGAAGACCACGCTGCTTTTAGTAAAAAAACGGCTGCCATTGTGGCGCAATACAACGCCGTGGAACCGCTGCCCAAAGTCTTCGTGAATGGCGAACTGACTCTAGGCGAGAACATTGCTGATAATGCGGGACTGACGATTGCTTGGAAGGCTTATCAAGCCTCGTTAGAGGGAAAACCTGCCCCTGTCATCAATGGCATGACAGGCGCACAGCGATTTTATGTGAGCTATGCGCAGAGTTGGATGGGAAAACTAAGAGAAGCGGATTTACTAAGGCTTCTTAAAACCGATCCGCATGCCCCGATGGAGGTGCGAACCAATATGGCGGTGCGCAATCAGGACGCTTACCATGAAGCTTTCGGAACCCAGCCCGGCGATCTACTCTGGCTAGCCCCCGATCAGCGGGTTAGGCTCTGGTAGGATCCGCTGCTAGGCTCTGGCAAAAGCAGGCCTTAAGTCTTTCAGTGGCGCTGGGTAAATGATTTGCGACCCATCAAGAAATAGGTTTGTATCGCCCCTAAGCCCTTGCATTCAATCCTCGCACGCTCTTCCATGACAAATTGCTCGGTCAATAAATCATGGGTCATCGAAGAGATCTGAATGCGGCCGTTTTCGGATGTGGACTCCATTCTTGATGCGGTATTGACTGTATTTCCCCATAAATCATAGGCAAATTTGGTAAATCCAATCACCCCTGCAACGACCGGTCCGGAATTCAGTCCGATACGCATATTGAGCGCCATCCCTTTCTTTAGATTAAATTCTTTAATATCTTCAAACATACCTATCGCCATATCTGCCACGATTTCCGCATGATCAGATCGAGGAATAGGTAAGCCGCCAACAGCCATATAGGCATCCCCAATGGTCTTGATTTTTTCTATACCCAGATCTTCAGCGCGCTGATCAAACCGCGTAAAGAGATCATTCAGCAGCTTCACCAGTTCTTGAGCAGTTTTACCCGCTGACATCTCGGTAAAACCTACCAGATCGCTAAATAGGATGGTGACTTCTGGATACGAGCCAGCAATATTCGACTCGCCTTTTTTAAGGCGTTCAGCAATCGGTCGAGGGAGAATATTCAACATGAGTTTTTCGGTCTTCAATTGCTCAACATTCAGCAATTCTTTTTCATGTTGCAGTTGAAGAATATGTTCGCGATCTAGATCACGTAGCCGTTTCTTTTCTAGCGAGGAAAAAACGCGGGCTCTAAGAAGGATAGGGTTGAAGGGCTTAGGTAAATAATCTTCCGCACCAATCTGAATACATTCAACGGTCTTATCAAACTCATCCGCTGAGGACACAATAATCACCGGCAAATACTGCAGGTCAGGATCCGTTTTAAGCACCCGAAGCGTTTCAAGCCCATCTAACTCCGGCATTTCCATATCTAAAAGCATCAGATCAAAACGCTCTGATTTCGCCTTGTCTATGGCCTCATACCCATCCCCCACTTCAGTGATGAGGGTAATGCCCACATTGTTTAACTCTCGAATCAATATTTTGCGAAGCGTGCGACTATCGTCCACCACAAGGACTTTGAGTTGCTTAATTAACGCAAGCATTTCCTTGGAAATCAGGCTCGAAGGGGGGAACTCATTGGAAGAATCGATTGGGTTGCTCATACGCCCTTAGGTTTTCCGTTTTTGGTAATAGCTGATTCGGTCGTGCTTAATCATCATCAATCGATCTTCATATAATAAAGACTCTGAAGACCCCAGCATCAATACAGACCCCTCATCAGCTAAATGATCATAGAGTTTGTTGATGACTTCTAGTTTGGTCTCATGCTTAAAATAAATTAAGACATTACGCAAAAGAATAAGATCATATCTGGCTGGAACAGGCCATTCTTCAACCAGATTGAGCCTCTCAAAAACAATATTGTTCTTTAATTCAGGTTTACGTTGCCAACAACCATTTTCTAATTGCGTGAAATGGGTTTGGATTTGTTGCGCGGAGAGCCCCCGAGACATCTCGGTTTCATTGTAGATCCCAGCCATGCTTTTTTTTATTGCCGATTCGCTGATGTCGGTTGCACGGATGCGGATTGTCCACGAGGCTAAATCAGGAAATGCTTCCTTGATGAGCATGGCAAGGCTATAAGGCTCTTGCCCCGTTGATGAAGCAGCGCACCAAATATGGAGTTTTTTTTCTTCACTATTTTTTTTTATTAAAGCGGGGAGGATATGATTCTTAAGACTTTCAAATGGATGAACGTCTCTAAAGAACATGGTTTCATTGGTTGTCATTGCTTCAAAGCATTCCCAATGGGGATGACCAATAGGCGATAGGAACAAATGCTTGAGCAGGGCGCCGTAATCAGGGAAACCCCTGTTTCTGGCTATGACGCTCAGTCTTGAGGAGACTAAATATTCTTTTGAATGATCTAGATAAATACCTGTATGTTTTTCTAGGATACGATAAAAATATTCAAGGTAGTGAGGAGCGACTGACGCACTATCTTCAGTCATTTCAATTGCGTCAGAAAGGTTAATTCATCGGCAATCTTATCAAGAGGTAAAATCTTCTCGGCAAGATTAGCCTCTGCGATTGCCCCGGGCATTCCCCAGACCACACTGGTTTCTTGGTCTTGAGCAATCACTGAGCCACCATTTAATAGAATCTCTTGCGCCCCTTTCAGCCCATCTGATCCCATGCCTGTCAGCACAACGGACAATAGGTTTTTTCCATACACTTGAGCTGCACTTCTAAATAAAACATCGACGGAAGGCCGACAGGAGTTTTCGGGTGGGCCTTCATTCAAATGCATGGATACTTTTGTACCTTTACGCTTCAGGTAAAGATGAAAACCACCTGGTGCAATGAATGCTTGTCCTGGTATTGCTTCTTGCCCTTCACTCGGCTCTGAAACAGGTGTGGCACACAGATCCGTTAAACGTGCAGCAAGTAGCTCCGTAAATTTTGGGGGCATGTGCTGAACGATAAATACAGGGACTTTTAAAGGGATTTTTAAACCCGTAAACAAAGTCATTAAAGCAGCGGGGCCGCCGGTTGAAACCCCGATTACAATGGCGTCAATGCGTCGTGACGGGGTGTGTTCGGGAATTTTGATGGCCTCAATGAACACTGGCTCAGGCATTTTAACTGGAGCTTCATGCACTGCAGGTTTGGATTCGGGTTTGATCTCAGCGTGCCCCAATGTTTGGGCTTGTTGCTCTCTTCTTGCAATGCCGCGTTCCCTTAAGGAAGGGGCTTGGCCTCTATTTTTATTCTTACTACTGCATAGATTTTTGATCTTTGGAATTAAATCCGACTCTAAAATTGCATAGGTTGCCTCTAAATCTTGAACATTTTCGGGTTTTCCAACGTAATCACTGGCCCCACTCGTTAAAGCATCGATCGTAATCTTCGCGCCGCGTTGAGTGAGCTTGCTGAACATGATGACCGGGATTAAGGGCCGGATCTTTTTGATTTCTTTTAGTGCAGTCAGACCATCCATTTCGGGCATTTCAACATCTAGCGTGACGATATCAGGGTCTGATCGACTGAGAGCCTCTAAGGCCAAAACGCCATTAGAAGCCGTGCCAACCACTTCAATATCCTCATGGTGCAGAAGGGCGTTCATGATGACCCGACGCATCACGGGTGAATCATCTACGATGAGTACTCTAATTTTTTCTATGGGGTTCACTAAGGAGAGGCTAGGTTATTTGTTTGCATAGATGGGTGGTTAAATCAATGACATTGATTTATTTAATTTGGAGAGGGGCAGGGCGATTTTTGTGATGGTTGAAATTCACGATACCCTTCTTATCCAAAATAATAATGAGGGTGTCGGGTAGTTTATGAACACCTAACACTAATTCTCGCGAACGAAGGGGAAAGTTGTTTGGTGGCGGTTCAAAGGTCTCCTCTTCAAGCGGAATAATAGGACCTACATCATCGACGAGCAAAGCAAGCAACATATGGTCACTCTGCAAAATGATGCTGATTTTTTCTTGCTTTTCTTCGGGGTGCGGTAAGCCCAGCTTTTCATACATATCAATGGCCGGAACCAACTGCCCGCGCAAATTCATAATTCCACGAATGGTTTTTGGGCTCTTGGGCACATTAGTGATTTCCAGATCATGGTTTACTTCCAGCACATGATTGGCCAAGACGCCAAAGAAGTAACCACCCAGATAAAATGTTGCATAGTCAACAGCGATCATAGGGTTTCACTGAGTTCAGCCACAACAGAATATTGCGTCTTAACATACGTCATTCTGTGCATGGCTAGGATTTCATCGACATTGATCACATTAATCACACTTTCACCCAATGACACACATCCCAATAATCCTTTCTGTGCGGGAATCGCTGCGTGAAGATCTTTAGACGTATTAATAATGTCGTGGATTTGGGAGACGACCAAGCCAATAGGTACATCCTGTGCATTGTGAACAATGACTGAAATAGTTTCTTCGCCACTCCAGTCTTTAGCTTTTGCTCCAGAAACAAAAGATTCTAAATATAAGAGTTCCATAATCTGGCCATCATACTGAACGACATGTCTATTGCCATTTTTTTGGATTCTGTTCGGTGCGATCATTTCAAGTCGCTTCACCAGATCGAGGGGGATAGCCAAATTTTCTAAGCCTTGCAGCGCAAATAACAACATAGAGACTTGATCTTCTCCCTCCACTCTGGTGAAGACATGTTCATCATTGAGAGGTCTGGATTGAATTTTTGCCACCAGACCGGATTGGGTTGCGATCCCATCTACGTCAAGGATCAGTGCGACGCGACCATCACCTAAAATCGTTGCTCCACCAAAATCAGAGATTTCTTTAAATAGAGGGCCCAGAGGTTTGACTACTATTTCTTGGATATTTAAGACCTCATCCACGATGAGTCCAAATCGTATGCCTGAGGATTGCAAGATCACAATATTGATGACATGGATGAACTCAGGGGAATCATGATCAAATTCTAGTTGCTGATAGAGATACAGCAATGGAACCAGACTGTCTCGCAGGCGAAATACGGGAGTGCCGTAAAAGTCCTCTAAACCTTTCTCGCCGGTGGATAAATCAAGCCTCACCAGTTCTACAATACTATTTTGCGGAATAGCATATTGCTCTGCATTTGAGCGAACAAATAGTGCAGGCATGATCGCAACAGTGAGGGGTATTTTCACTCTTATGGTGGTACCCATCCCGCTCAATGATTCAATATCAATGGAACCGCCAATATTAGAAATATTGGTCTTTACCACATCCATTCCAACGCCCCGCCCAGATAAATTCGATGCGGTGTCCTTCGTTGAGAAACCGGGCTCAAAAATAAGCGCTAACAATTGGTCATCTTGAAGGTTTTTAGCTTCCTGGGCAGTCACTAGCCTGCTGCTCACCGCTTTTTTTCTGACTGACTCAAAATTAATGCCGGCACCATCATCTGCAATAGTCATCACCACCATGCCATTCTCATGGCTTGCCTTTAGCAGCAATTTACCCACTTCGGATTTGCCCGCTTTGATTCTGTCTTCTGGAGTTTCAAGTCCGTGGTCGATGCTATTTCGTATCATATGGACCAAAGGATCACGAATGGCATCAAGTAAACTTCGATCGAGTTCTGTTTCGGTTCCTTCCTGAAGCAAACTGACTTTCTTATTGCATTCATTCGCAACATCCCTGACTAAGCGCGGGAATTTTGCCCAAACCTGCGAAATAGGCTGCATGCGTGTTTTCATCATGCGTTCTTGCAACGCTTGAGTGAGCAAATCGATCGTGCGAACGGCATTTGAAAAGCTTTGATCGCTAAACTCAGTTGAGAAGGGCAATAAGCGATTTCTCGCTAAAACCATTTCACTCACAAGACTCATCAGTTCATTGAGTAACGCTAGGTTAACTTTGACTGGAGCCACCAGGTCTTGGTGCTTAGAAGATTCGTCTTCTTCAGAATGGATCCCTTCACCATTTTCTGTTGAATAGCGTTCTCCTGATTCGGCAGTTCTTTGGGGAGAAAGCACATTGTTGGGGGGAGCTGCAAGCACAGCCTCTGAAAAGTGCGAGGGTGGGAGTGAGGGTTCAACAATAGTTTCTCTATTTTGCTGCTTCACTTCCTCATGCACAGGAACGGTTTCTGTTTTAGCCACTCTAGCTTTTGCAGTTAATTCTTGACCCGAAGCCAAGGACAGTAGATCTTTGATGAGCGCACTGTCATTGCCCGCTGGCTCTTTTTGGTCTTTTTCTATCCCCGCGATTATTTCGCGGAGCGTATCTAAGGTGAATAAAAGAGAGGTGGTTTTAGAAGCATCTAAAGCGATTACTCCATCCCTTAATTTTCCGAGCATTGCCTCTGCGGCATGGCAAACTTTTTCCAGGCGCTTAAAGGAAAAAAAGCCACTGTTTCCTTTGAGTGTGTGTACCGCTCTGAAAATATTGCGAATCAGCTTGATATCTTCAGGTGTCTCTTCCAATTTAACAAAGTCGACATCCAGTTGATCGATAATTTCCCGCGCCTCGATAATAAACTCATCTAGGATGTCATCATCACTCATGGGATTGCACCCTGATCAGACAAGGGGATGATTAAATCGTAAAGCGGGTGACTAGGGATTGCAATTCACTGGCAATCCTTGCTAATGCCTTAGCCGCCTCACTGGTATCCGAAGCGCCCTGCATCGCATGTTGGGCTGTTTCTGACACATTAGCGATATTCGTGGCAATTTCAGTGCTGCTTGAAGCAGCGTTAGAAACGCTTCTGCTCATCTCGCCAGCAGTCGTCGCTTGTTCTTCAACAGCACTGGCAATATGTGTTGATACATCGTTGATCTGATTGACTACCTTTGATATTTCATTAATGGAGTGAATCGCCCCTTGCCCATCAGACTGAATGGAGGTGATATTTTTTGTGATTTCTAGCGTGGCTTTTGCTGTTTGACGCGCAAGCTCTTTGACTTCGTTTGCGACTACTGAAAAACCTTTGCCAAACTCCCCGGCACGCGCCGCCTCAATATTGGCATTTAATGCGAGAAGTTTAGTTTGTTCCGCAATACTGGAAATCACATTGAGTACACCACCGATTTGGACGAGAGATTCCCCTAATCGGGCCATGGTGATATTGGTTTTAGACGCCATTTCAGCTGCTTCGTTCGCAACGCTTGAAGCCCGGACGGTGTTGATGGAGATTTCGCGGATACTAGACCCCATTTCTTCAACACCCGCAGCAACAGTTTGTGTATTCGAGCTGACTTGAAGAGCGGCACTGGATACCAGCTTGGCTTGAACGGCAGTCTGATCAGCGTCTGCGCTCATTTGCTTGCTGACTGTTGAAAATTCTTCCGCGGCACTTGCAAGCGCAGTCGCATTCTCTTTGATGGTGCTGACTAAATTACTGGTTTGCTTACGCGCCACCTCATACTCATAAGCAAGCCAAGCGAACTCATCTTTTCCTGTTAGTTTGAGTTTAGTTGCGAGGTCGCCTTTGGCTAAATGAGCAAGCCCCGCCACAACCACTTCCGCACGCTTGCCATAGTGGCGACCTATGGCAAAACCCAAAAGAAGCGTGGGAACAAAGCCAGCAGCAAGGCCTATCCATACAATATCAATAGTGAAATTGCTTTGTTGAAGATAGTTCTGAGCGAGCCAAACCCCGCCTGCCTCAAATAAAAAACCGAGTAGTGAGAACAGAAATATTGCTTTACGCAGGTCGAATCGTTCCATAAGAACTATAATCTCCGAAGATTAAACAGTGAATCTAGCAACGCATTGAATAGTTTACTTACACGGGATGATGCTTCTCAGTGCTTTCTTGGGATAGCGTTAATTGTTGCTGTAAGGATTGGAGCCCACTTAAGGTAGCAGCAAATAGCCCTTGCTCTGTAAGAATACCGGTAATTAATCTAGCTGGGGTAACATCAAAAGCTGCGTTACCGCTCTCTACCCCCACGGGTGTCACGCGTACAGATTCCAGTTTTCCCTCTTTGGTCAGTCCCTGCACCCAGGTGACTTCATCGGCATTACGTTCTTCAATAGGGATTTCTTTCAAGGCGTCTTGAATTGTCCAATCTAGGGTGGGGGAGGGGACTGCTGCATAAAAGGGTATTCCGGCTTCTTTCGCGGCGAGGGCCTTGAGATAGGTACCGATCTTATTGCAAACATCGCCTTGCGCAGACACTCTGTCTGCACCCACAATCACACAATCTACCAAGCCATGCTGCATCAGATGCCCACCTGCGTTATCGGCAATGTAAGTGTGTTGAATGCCTGCACGGTGAAGCTCCCAAGCCGTTAAGGCCCCCTGGTTGCGAGGTCGGGTTTCATCTACCCAAACCTTGAAAGGTACGCCCGCTAATTGGGCTAAATACAGGGGCGCGAGCGCCGTACCCCAACCTACAGTGGCCAGTGCCCCAGCATTACAGTGCGTGAGCACACGCAAGGGGCGTTGTTTTTGTTTATAAAGGGCCTGAAGGATCGCGAGACCGTGTTGGCCAATCGCATAATTCTGGGATTCATCTTCTTCGCAAATGGCTCGTGCTTCTCGTTGCGCGGCCTCAAAACGATCGGAGGGGGGAAGAGGCAACAAGTGATCTCGCATCCGCTTCAAGGCCCAAGCGAGATTGATCGCCGTTGGGCGGGTGGCGTTAAGGATAGCGCAGCTTTCTTCTAAAGCTTGATTGGATGCGTGATCTCGAAGGGCAAATACCAGTCCCCAAGCGGCTGAAGCTCCAATCAAAGGTGCCCCACGCACAATCATTGAATGAATGGCATGCGCAACTTCATCCCGGGTGGAAAGCTTTACGACATGACTTTGATGCGGAAGAAGGGTTTGATCAATGACCTCAATGGATAAGCCATCTGGACTTGGAATAAGAGGCCGAACAGGACTGACTGGGCGCATATTTTTCTCGAAAGTTTTTAGGGTAAATCGAATATTTTTCCGGGGTTCATGATGCCTTTTGGATCCCAAGCGGCCTTTAATTGGCGCATCAAACCTAATTCAACGGGATCGCGATAACGCGCCAGTTCGGCCACTTTGAATTGGCCCACACCATGTTCAGCGCTGAAGCTGCCCCCCAATTGGGCAACTAAATCTAGAATGATGCGAGAAATGCGCTCGCCCTCTCGCTGTTCTAATTCTTGAGCAGTGGTCACCGCCTCAGCAGGGAAGATGTTGTAATGCAGATTGCCATCGCCTAAGTGGCCAAAACAAACAATGCTGATTCCAGGATGCGCTTCTTCGAGTTTGATCTGAGCTTGCTCGATAAAAGTAGGGATCGCACTCATGGGCAGAGAAATATCGTGCTTGAGACTTGGGCCTTCAATCCGCTGGGCCTCTGATAGATGTTCACGCAAAGCCCACATGGCTTTACCTTGGCTTTCGTTTTGGGCGACCAAGGCATCACGGATCAGATCTTGTTCAGTCAGCAACGCATTCAGTAGATCGGCGCATTCACTGTGATCTAATCCATCGATTTGCACCAGGACTTGCCAAGGATGCACTTCGGGTAGAGGGTCACGAGCGCCTGGAATATGCTTGAGGGCAAGGGCTAGAGGCTTGCGGCCGATGAGTTCGAAACTAGAGATCTGTTCTCCAAGCTTAGCGCGTAGTGCATGGAAGAGTTGTAAAGCGTTTTGGGGGGATTCCAATGCAATCCAAGTCACCGCCTGCTTGAGCGGTTGCGGAAACAGCTTCAGCGTGGCTGCGGTGATGATGCCCAGCGTTCCCTCAGCCCCAATGAACACTTGTTTGAGGTCATAACCGGTATTGTCTTTGCGCAAACCTCGCAGGCCATTCCAAAGTTTGCCATCTGGTAAAACAACTTCAAGCCCCAAGGTGAGGGCACGCATTGACCCATAACGAAGAACCTGGACACCCCCTGCATTTGTAGAAAGGTTGCCCCCAATTTGGCAACTTCCCTCTGATGCCAAACTCAGGGGGAAAAGGCGATCGTGTTGTTCTGCCAATTCCTGAATTTCTTGCAGAGTGCAGCCGGCTTCAACTGTAAGCGTATCGTTATCAAGATCCAATTGACGGATGTGTTTCAACCGAGACAGGCTGAGAATAAGTTGAGGATGCGCGATGCGAGGGGAGGGAACAGATCCGCCACATAAACCCGTATTGCCACCCTGGGGAACGATGTTCACATCATGGTGATGACACCATCTTACCAAGGCCTGCACTTCTTCTAATGTTTGAGGAATGGCGACCGCGAGGGCCTTAGCTGCGGTGCGTCCCCTCCAGTCGTGCTCAAACGGTACCCGCTCTAGCTCTTGAGTTTTGATGCACTGTGATCCAAATTGATCAAGCAGTTGTTGGCCAAGATAAAGGTGTTCACTCAAACCACGGGCTCTGCTTTGAGATGTTGACTGACTGCCCGAATCAGTCTGCCGGCCACACTGATAGTGGGGGGAATAGTAGGAAGGTCATCTACCGAGAACCAACGGACATCTTCAATCTCATCAGGCTGAGGCACGGGCGTACCTGAAACATACTCGGCCGTATAGGCAATCATCAAGGAATGCGGAAAAGGCCATGGTTGGGTATCGAAATAACGAAAATGATTTGCGTGGATGCCGGTTTCTTCCAATATCTCTCTGCGCAGCGCCTGCTCACAAGATTCTCCGATTTCAATGAAGCCGGCTACTGCGCTATACATTCCGGGAGCAAAGTGCGGAGAGCGGGCAAGCAGCAGCTCGTGACCCCGCACCACTAAGCCCATCACCACAGGTGAAATCCGAGGATAGGAGACCAAAGAACAGTTTGGGCACTCACGAGCCCGTTCAGAGTTTCTTAACAGGGTAGGGGTTCCACAACGCCCACAAAACTGATGGGTTCGATCCCATTCCATGATTTGAAAGCTTCGCCCCGCCAGATTCACCATCCCCGCATCTAAAACGGGAAAGAGGGCGCGCAGACCACTCCATTCATACCCTTCTGGGGCAGGCGTATCAGGGGCAATATCGTGAGCGTGACACAAGTACCCATCAAACTCACCAATAATGCTTGAACGAATCGGCTGCAACCCCCCAGGAATTGAACGGAGAGGCAGGGATTTTTCCTGACTTGCGAATAAAATACGATTCGCTTGCCAAATAAAATGCCATGCACTGGAATGGGTTGAAGCCTGTATCTCTGCGGCCTTTGAGAAGGGCACTAAACGACCTTCCGCAACCCAATCAGGGGCTGAATCCGGATGTGAAAGTCCATAAGGAAGCGGCATCAGGACAATTGGACTGGTAAAACCAGCTTTATAGAGTAAACAAGGAATAGAAGATGTTTCATAATTATGAGATTCTATCGTCTTAATCATTAAATATCATTAACGATAGGCCGTTAAACTTAAAACTGGGTGTTGGCTTAACTCTATTTCAAAACTGACCACAAGATTTCGGAGAATTTAGCTTAATGGAACGACTTGACCTACGCAAATCCATGATTTTAATGGCATTTCTTGGAGTTTTTTTTGAATCTGGGGCGGTGACACTCGCCCAAAATTTTCTTCCCAGCGGTCCATTTAACACATGGATTGGCTTAGGGCTTGGCTTTATTCCGTTGTTCCTGTTCTCCTTATTGATGGGTCAACACTACGGTAAGCGTGCCGAAACGATCGTGGGAGGGCTGCATAGTTTGGCCAAAGGCGATCTTACAAACCGCATTAAAATGACAGGCCAAGATGAATTTGCTTGGCTGGCCTATGAATATGACGTGGCGCGCAAGCAAACTAAATCCTTGGTGACCACCATCGCTGAAAGCTCAAACCAAGTTGCTCAAGTCGCTGTTGAATTGGTTACTACAAGTTCAGATGTATCGCATAACGCGAATAAACAACATCAATCTTCCTCTGAAATTTCACGAAGTGTTGAGGAAAGCGTTCAAGCCGTGGGATTAGTGGCGCGCCATGCAAGTGATGCCCATGAGATTGCAGCAGAAGCTGGGGAATATGCCAAAGCGGGGCGTCTGAGTATCAATGCTATGTTGGCTGAGATCGGTGAAACAGCGGATTCTGTTCGCTTATCCTCTCAGGCCATTCAGGAATTGGGCCGCCAGTCTGAAACGATTAGCTCGATTGTTCGGGTGATTGGTGAGATTGCTGATCAGACTAACTTGCTCGCACTAAACGCCGCTATTGAAGCAGCCCGCGCGGGCGAACAAGGCCGAGGCTTTGCCGTCGTTGCGGATGAAGTTCGTAAATTGGCTGAGAGAACGGGGCAAGCAACCAAAGATATTACGCAGATGATCGATGCTGTGCGCTCAGGAACAAGACATGCCGTAGAGGGTATGGAGCAGTGTGTGGTGAAAGTCGAGCATGGCGTTGAGCTTGCTAATGATGCCGGTAATAACGTAAATAGTTTGGATCAAAGTGCACAGAAGAGCTTAAGCCAGATTGCGGATATTGCCTCTGCCATGGAAGAGCAGCGTGCAGCCGCAGAGACCATTGCTGTGAGCGTAGAAGAAATCGCAAAAATGGCTTCCTCTAACCTTGAGTCACTGCATAATGCTGATCAGAACATGGCTAAATTACAAGCCTTATCTGATAACTTAAATGATCAGGTTCAAGCCTTCAAAATGAATTAATGGAATGATCACTTCAGTTGAAGTGCAATTGCAATCGCGATCTACCCCCTCATGAACAAAAAAAACCCAGAGTTTCTGGGTTTTATTATTCAGGGATATTTGCCCAATCGTCGAGCCATACTTTAGCATCACTATCACTAGGCGCTCGCCAATCTCCGCGAGGAGAGAGGGAACCTCCTGAACCCACTTTAGGTGCATTGGCAATGCAACTGCGTTTGAACTGGCTGCCCGCAAAAAAACGCTTTAAGAAGGTGTGCAAAGTCGTTTTAATTTCTTTGGGGGTATACACCGCTTCTGTTCCTAGACTCCAGGATTGCTGAGCCAACCACGCTAGCTTCGTTGGGGTGTAGCCAAAGCGCAAGAGGCCATACAAAAAGAAGTCATGTAAGGCATAGGGACCTATCGTAGACTCAGTGGATTGAGACGGGCCGTCAGCGTTATTCCCAGGCACAAGCTCAGGACTGATTTCTGTATTGAGAACATCCTCTAAGGCCTGAGTAAATTCTGCATTCCAGCGACCACTTTCAGCAGACCAGCGAATTAAATGTTGCACAAGGGTCTTGGGTACACTCGCATTCACATGATAATGGGCCATATGATCTCCCACTCCATAGGTAGACCATCCCAAAGCCACTTCGCTGAGATCGCTGGTTCCCACCACCAAGCCGCCATGTTGATTTGCAAGACGGAATAGCAAACTAGTACGCTCACCCGCCTGAACATTTTCGAACGTAATGTCGTAGTGTTCTTTTCCTTCTGCGTAAGGGTGGCCAATATCTTTAAATACCTGCATACAGCCTGGGCGAATATCAATCTGAGCTGACTGGCAACCTAAAGCTTGCATCAATCTCATTGCTTGATCTTTGGTACGCGCACTTGTCGCGAATCCAGGCAAAGTCCACGCCAACAAATGGGTACGTGGTAATTTCAGAAGGTCAAGTGCATGGGCCGCTACGATCAACCCTAAAGTAGAGTCCAGCCCCCCTGATACGCCAATCACCAGCTTATTTAATCCAGAGGAACTAAGGCGTTTGGCAAGACCTTGAACCTGAATGTGGATCACCTCCTGACAACGCGCATCACGCTCCGAGGATTGGCTTGGCACATAGGGAAAACGCGGTCGCACATTGATTAAAGGCAGTGCTTCTGATTGGCGTGAGAGGCGCAGGGTATGACGAATTACCCGGCCATTGTTATTCACACTCATCACAGCGGCATTGCTTGCAAAGGTATTGAGCCGCATGCGTTCCTGACTCAAGCGTTGAATATCGACATCGGCTATCAATAGCTGGCTGACGGTTTGGAATCGCTCTGATTCCGAAAGGATTTGTCCATTTTCACAGATCAAACCGTGACCATCCCAAGCGAGATCAGTCGTGGATTCTCCAAAGCCAGCCCCACTAAATAAGTAGGCCGCTACACACCGAGCAGACTGTTGATTTACCAGGTCGCGTCGGTACTCAGCTTTACCTACACTGGCAGGCGAGGCCGATAAATTGATGAGAACTTGGGCGCCCCTGAGTGCAGCTAAGGAAGAGGGGGGGACAGGCACCCAAAGATCCTCACAAATCTCTACCGCAAATGTGAAGTTCACATCCCCATTCAATTCAAACACGAGATCTGTACCGAAAGGAATCTTTCCCCATGGAGCGATATGGACTTCTTGGGCAATGGAGGATGCCGCAGAAGTGAATTGTCGCGCTTCGTAAAACTCTCGGTAATTGGGTAAATAAGTCTTCGGCACTATTCCCAGAACTTGGCCTTGGAATAAGACCACCCCAACATTAAACAGATGATCGCCACAACGCAGCGGCATTCCCACCACAATGACAATCGCATCAGTGCTTGTTTTGTGGGCTAAGTCTCGCAGAGCATCCAGCGCTGCATGGAGTAAGGCCTCTTGGTGAAATAGGTCTTCACAGCTGTAGCCGGTTAGGCCTAATTCAGGGAAAGCGATCATGCAGGCCCCTTGCTCCGCTGCCTGCTTCACCCCTTTCACCGTTTCAGTGCCGTTTTCAGAGGGGTTCGCCAATGACATACGAGGTACTGCAACGGCAGTACGAATGAAGCCATGGGCATATAAATTTTGGAAAGAAAGAGCGTGTGACATGGTCGCTTGGCCTATTGATAAGTGCGAGTCTGCATCAGACTGTGTTGGCTGGCAATCAATCGAAGACCTTCGCGCTCCGTTACCAACAATAACTCCATACGCGTGCGCACGCGAAAGGCTCTAAAAATTGCAGCAATATGCGTCTTGATGGTGGAAGGGGAAAGATTGAGTTTTTTGGCTATATGCTTTGAGGGGTCGCCTTCGATGAGTAAAGCAAGGACTTTTAATTGTTTGGGGGTGAGTCGATAGTCAGTACGAGGGGTATCTAACTGTGCTTCTGTAAAAGCACTTGCTGCTGTTGAAAGAAGCGTATCTGAAGAAGGTAATATTTGGCGCAGTGCGCTTGTGAGTGTCTCGGTGGAGGCCTGAGGAGAAATAATCAGGTGATCAACCTGAGACCCCCGTAAATAGTTGTCGAGCAAGGGTAATGGATGGGTGCTGATCACCAAACCCTCCTCACCATTCAAATAGAGTTCGAACTCATCTGATGCGGATTGTTCAGAGAGCCCTCTGAAACGATACGAGGGAAAAAGCGAAGTGAGAAATACACACAGTGCATCACGCTGATAACCGGGTGAAGTAATGACAAAAACCTGCATAGTAGGGATGGCCTCTGGTAAGAATTGAACGCTCACCATCATGTCAGGTGGCCTTCTCCCTAAAAAGGGAGATCCTGCCTAACAAAAGCCTAGGCAAAAACGCCCTGAACGCATCACAGCCAGATCTCTTCATGAGGGCGCAGGTTCATCCGCCCCCCCATCCGCCGCCCAAGGCTTTGATGAGTTGAACATGGGCTGCTGCCTTGCGAGATTCAATAGTGAATAAGCTAGATTCAGCACTTAGCAAAGCAGTCTGAGCAGTGATCACGTTCAAATAAGAAACCGTACCGGAGGTATACATGCGGTTGACCATATCCAATGTTTCTCGGGCGGCATCGTCAGCTAACTTTTGCCGAGCAATTTCTTCATCTAACCAAATCAGTGCCGAAAGGTTGTCTTCGACGGATTGAAAGCTTTCTAATACTACCTCTCGATAGTTTGCTGCAGCTTGATCGAGCACGGCGAGTTGTTGATCCCTTGTAGCCGTGCGATTCCCACCATCTAAGAGGTACTGAGTAATTTGCGGACCCAGCGACCACAAAGATTTAGGTAATGAAAACCAAGATCGCGCCTGCTTGCTTTCAAATCCGGCTGATGCGCTGAGCGTGACCACCGGAAAAAATGCAGCCTCATCGACGTTTAGTTTTTCAGCTGCGGAAATGACTTGGCGTTGAGCATTAGCAATATCAGGGCGTCTTTCCAGTAGGGTAGAAGGCACACCTAGGGGAACAGTTGGCCATGAAATGGGTTTCCAGGCTTGAGGACTCATTTTAAAATCCGTTGCTGACTCACCAATCAGCACCGCGAGGGCATGTTCAAGTGCGGCGCGATTAATACGCGCATCTGCCAAACTTGCTTTGGCTGTTTCCGATTGAGTGATTGCCTGTGTGACATCAGATCGCCCTGCCACTCCCGATTTAAATCGCCGCTCCGTAAGTTCAAGACTTTTTGCATAGGCTTCTACAGTATTTTCAAGCAGACGGATATTTGCATCCGCTAACCGCAGTTGAAGATAATCAATCGCAGCTTGTGATTGAAGGCTGAGTAGGACTGCACCGCGATTGGCGAAACTGGCTTGCCGCGTGGCTTCAGCCGATGCCACCGATGCATGAATCGCGCCCCAAAAGTCGGGCTCCCAACTGACCTGTCCAGTGAGCTGATATAAATTGCTGGCAGGTGGGTTCGCCAGTCCACCTGTGGTGAGGATGGGTTGTTGTGATCGACTGCCGCTCACGCTAAGACTGGCAGTAGGACTGAGCGCAGCCCCTGCAATGCCTAGGGCAGCAAGCGCTTGACGGTATTGGGCATCTGCTTGGGCGAGCGTTTGATTGGCTTTTTCAACGCGCTTTTCTAGATCATTGAGGAGTGGATCCTGATAGATCTCCCACCAGGCCCCCTCAATTTTGGTATCAGAAGGCGTTGCCAATTTGAATCCCTCAGGAATTCTCCAACCCTGAGAAGGGGCCTTCATAGAAGGCGTTGTTGGCGTAATCATTGACACCCAAGAGGAACATCCCGATAGCGTGATTAACAGAGAAGAAAATAAAAGAAAACGTTTCATCAAGCAGTCCTTCTGAGTCGATCCAAATAGATATACACGACAGGAGTGGTAAACAAAGTGAGCAGTTGGCTGATCAGCAATCCCCCAATGATCGCGACTCCTAGGGGTTGGCGCAATTCAGATCCCTCGCCAAAACCAATTGCCAAAGGAATGGCCCCCAACATGGCCGCCGCTGTTGTCATCATGATAGGGCGAAAACGCATGATGGCGGCCTCAGTGATCGCTTCTTGCGCACTGGATTGATGGTCACGCTGCCAGACCAAAGCAAAGTCAATCATCATGATGGCGTTTTTCTTTACAATACCAATGAGCAAAATCACGCCAATCAAAGCAATTAAGCTAAATTCCATTTTCGTCGCTAACAAGGCGAGTAATGCCCCAACCCCAGCAGAGGGTAGGGTAGATAAAATCGTTAATGGATGGATCAAGCTTTCGTACAAAATTCCCAGAACCAGATAAATCGCCAAAATAGCACTCACAATCAGCAGCGGTTGAGAGGAGAGTGAATCTTGAAATATCTTAGCGGTTCCTTGAAACCCACCAATAATTGAAGAGGGAACCCCAATACGTTGCATTACCTCATTGATTGCTTGAGTGGCCTCACCCAGAACCACACCATTAGGCAAATTGAAGGAAAAAGTAGCCGAAGCAAATTGCCCCTGATGATTGATGCCTAGCGAACTGGCAGTGGTGCTCCGCGTTACAAAATTACTCAATGGGATAGAGGTCCCTGCAGCAGTCATCACATATGTTCTATCGAGATTAGTGGGGCTGATTAATTGATCCTGATTGGCTTCCATCACCACCTGATATTGGTTCAAAGGTTCATAGATGACTGAAATTTGTCGCTGCCCATACAAATCACTCAAGGTTGCATCCAGTATTTGTGGGTTCACGCCTAAGCGGCTTGCTAAGTCTCTGTGAATGATTAAGCTATTGCTGATACCTTGGTCTTGCTGATCCGCGCTGACATCGGCTACTTTAGGCTCTTGCTGGAGCGCAGCCAGAATTTTGGGAGTCCATTGGCTGAGCTCACGAATACTTTCACCCTGCAGCGTATATTGATATTGTGCATTGCCTTGACGTCCTCCTACCCGCACGTCCTGAACGGATTGGAGGAATAAACTCGCTCCAGCAACTTGCCCTAAGGGCTTTCGAAGTCGCGCAATGACGGCATCTACTGAGACATCCCTTTGCTCTTTGCTTTTTAAAGCAACAAAAATCGTTCCACCGTTACGCTGGGCGCCTCCTGTAAAACCAATGACGTTATTCACAGCAGGGTCAGTTTTTATAATGGCCATATAGCGCGTTAATTTTTCTCGCATGGCTTGAAAGGAAATACTTTGATCGGCTTGTATTTGACCGATCAAACGTCCCGTATCTTGTTGGGGAAAGAAGCCCTTGGGAACAATTGAATAGAGATAAAAATTAAGACCAATCACTAAGCCCAAAACCAACAAGATGATGCGACGATGTTCCAGGGACCAGTGCAGTCCTTTGGAATAGGCTCTCATTAAAAACCCATTGAAGCCCTGAGTATGGTTGATCAAATCTTCACTCGTAGGATGCACAGTCCTGCTCGCGCTACTTTTCAATATGCGAGCACAAATCATCGGCGTTGTGGTGAGCGAAACAACCAGCGAAACCAAAATTGCCGCTGAAATGACCACTGCAAACTCATGAAACAAACGCCCCACCAAGCCCCCCATTGCCAGGATAGGCAAAAACACCACAATTAACGAAACGCTAATGGAGACCACAGTGAAGCCTACTTCTCTTGCTCCCCTTAAGGCGGCTTCTAAGGGAGTTACACCCGCTTCCAAATGGCGTTGAATATTTTCTAGAACGACGATTGCATCATCCACCACAAAGCCTGTGGCAACGGTCAAAGCCATTAAAGAAAGGTTGTCAATACTGTAGTCCATTAAGTACATCACCGCGAAGGTTCCGATTAGACTGGTGGGCACCACAATCAGTGGAATCATCGTTGCCCTAAGACTGCGCAAAAATAAGAACACCACCAGAATGACCAGAGCTGTAGATAAAACCAAGGTGCGTTCTACCTCCCTTAATGAAGCACGAATGCTGGGGGTCCGATCAATGACGGCCTCGAGTTTTGCTTGGGCTGGGATTTCGGCTTGTAAAACGGGTTGTAATCGTAAGACGCGATCTACGGTCTCGATCACATTTGCACCGGGTTGCCGCGTGATCAGCAAAATGACTGCCGGGATGCCGTTAGAGAGTCCGAGGTTACGGATATCCTGCACTGAATCGGTAATAGTGGCCACGTCCTGTAAGCGGATGGGTGCTCCATTTTTCCAAGCAATGATGAGTGTTCGAAAATCAATGGCATGCTTAGATTGATCATTGGCTTGAATTTGCCAGCGTGTGAGATCACTTTCCACCGTACCCTTAGGGCGATTGGGATTGGATTGCGCAATTGCAATCCGAACCGTCTCCATCGATATACCCTGCATGGCTAAGGCCTGCGGGTTCACATCAATCCGAACAGCGGGAAGAGAACTGCCCACCACTTGTACCTGACCCACCCCATCAATTTGCGATATCTTCTGAGATAAGATGCTCGATGCAATATCGTATAACTGTCCCTGATCCATTGTTTTAGAAGTCAGGCTCATAATTAAAACCGGCGCTTCTGCGGGATTAAATTTGCGATAGATAGGGTTAGTTGGGAGCGTTGGCAACAAGGTGCGCGCCGCATTGATGGCGGCCTGAACATCGCGGGCAGCGCCATTAATATTTCTTTCCAGATCAAATTGCACATTGATACGGGTATTGCCCAAGGTGCTTTGAGAAGTAATCTCGTTGATTGCCGCTATCCTTCCCAGTGAACGCTCAAGGGGTGTAGCGACATCTGCAGCCATGTTTTCTGGGTTGGCCCCCGGAAGTGCGGCCTGAATCGAGATGACAGGAAAATCAATTTTGGGAAGGGAGGAAACGGGCAGGATGAAAAACGCCACCATACCCAACAGGACAATGCCCAAGGTCAGCAAGGTGGTCGCCACAGGTCTAACAATGAACGTTCTGGAGATATTCATTGTTTAAGGGCTTATGCGCTAGCCGAAACCACATCACCCCCAAAATGGGCAGCGAGACGATCGAAATACAAATAAATAACGGGGGTGGTGAATAGCGTGAGCAATTGACTCATCATTAACCCCCCCACCATGGTTATACCTAGGGGCTGTCTGAGCTCTGCTCCGACTCCCGAGCTGATCATGAGAGGAATGGAAGACAACAACGCCGCCATCGTTGTCATGATGATGGGACGAAAACGTAGCAGGCATGCTTCCCGGATTGCTGAATGGGCATCCATGCCTTGATTACGTTGAGCATCCAGTGCAAAGTCAATCATCATGATGGCATTCTTTTTGACGATTCCAATCAATAAAATGATGCCGATGATTCCTAACACACCAAGGTCGTTTCCGCTGAGATTAAGCGCGATCAACGCTCCGACTGCCGCCGAAGGTAAAGTAGATAAAATCGTGATGGGATGAATGAAGCTTTCATAGAGCACTCCCAATACGATATACATGGTTACCACTGCTGCCAAAATCAGCAGCAGCGTGTTGAGTAAAGATCCTTGATATGCCAGCGCTGCACCCTGAAAACTAGTTTGAATTGAGATCGGCAGCCCCAATTCATCACGCGCTGTTTCTATTGCTTTGACTGCTTTTCCTAAGGCAACTTGGGGCGCAAGGTTAAACGAGACTGTTGTCGCAGGAAATTGCCCCAAATGGTTGATGGATAGCGGGCCTGGCTGCTCAATGATCTTTGCAATGGTGTCTAAACGCACTTGTGTTCCGGTTGAAGTTGGAACGTAGATAGAAGAAAGGTCTGAAGGGTTTTTCTGAAACTGGGGGAGTACTTCTTGAATTACGCGATACTGATTGGTCTGAGTAAAAATAGTAGAGACCAATCTTTGTCCAAACGCGTCATATAAAGCATTATCTACTGCGGCCACAGTAATGCCTAAGCGGCTGGCATTATCCCGATTGATTTCAACATAAAGCTGAGGGCCCTCTATCTGAAAATCACTTCCTACATCGTTGAGCTCGGGTAAGGTTTTAAGCTTTTCTACAAATTTTGGAACCCATAATGCAAGCTCTTTCTGATTGGGATCTTCTAGCGTGAATTGAAACTGAGAGCGAGCGAGGCGATCTTCAACACTCAAATCTTGCACGGGCTGAAGATAGGTTTTGACTTCAGACAAGGCGTCTAGCTTGGGCTGAAGACGTCGGATAATTTCACTCGCAGAAACTCCGTCTCTCTCAGACAAAGGCTTTAAGTTAATGGTCATCCGCCCGTTGTTGATGGTGGCGTTCACCCCGTCTACTCCTACAACCGATGCGACGCGCTCTACAGCCGAATCTTCTAGGACAACATCAGCCACTTTTTTTTGTAATTCTCCCATCGCAACAAAAGAAACTGTTTGCGGGCCTTCTGTGATTCCTTGAATAATTCCGGTGTCTTGAACAGGGAAAAAACCTTTGGGAATAAGTAGATATAAGCCTGCGGTCATCACAAAAGTCGCTAAGGCAATCAATAAGGTTGTTTTGCGATACAAGAGTGCAATATCTAAGACATGCGCGTAATGATGGATGGCTGCGCGCATCCATCTTCCACCCAAAGGTTCATGCTTGGAATCATGAGTGGCTTTGTTTGATTTCAGAAGGTAGGCACACATCATGGGGGTGAGGGTCAGCGATATGACGGCTGAAAGCAAAATCGAAACTGCCAAGGTCACAGCAAATTCTCTAAACAAGCGGCCCACTACATCGCCCATAAACAACAGAGGTATCAGAACAGCAATAAGAGAAAAGGTCAGGGAGATGATCGTAAAACCAATCTGTGCGCTCCCTTTCAATGCTGACTCTAGAGGCGATAACCCTTCCTCAAGATAGCGGCTAATATTCTCTATCATCACAATCGCATCATCGACCACAAAGCCCGAAGCGATCGTGAGTGCCATGAGGGTCAGATTGTTGATGCTATAGCCAGTCAGATACATCACTGACAATGTTCCGATGAGCGACAGAGGAACCGTAGCAGCAGGAATCACCGTCGCGCGCCAGCTCCCCAGAAAAAAGTAAATCACGAGCACTACCAGAGCCACAGCAATTCCAAGCTCAAATGCTACATCCTCTACCGAAGCCCGAATCGTAATGGTTCGATCAGATAAAATCTCTACATGCACATCTCCTGGCAAAACGCTCTGAATTTGAGGCAATAAAGCTTTCAAGTTTTTCACCACTGCAATGACATTTGCAGAGGGCTGCCGTTGGATATTCACGACAATGGCAGACTGATGCCCATCCCATGCCGCTAAACGCGTGTTTTCAGGCCCTTCAGTGATCATGCCCACGTCTGATAAACGAACAGGGGCCCCATTTTTAAATGCGACAATGACATTGGCGTAATCAGAGGCGGATTTAATTTGATCATTGGCATCAATCGTTGATGCTCGTAAAGGGCCATCGAAGCTCCCTTTGGGGCTATTGGTATTGGCTGTGCCTAATGCCGTTCGAATATCTTCCATAGATAACCCAAGCGCGGCCAAGGCGGGAGGGTTAACCTGAACGCGCACCGCAGGCCGCTGGCCTCCTGCAATGCTGACCAGGCCAACCCCTGGAACTTGCGATAATTTTTGTGCCAACCTTGTATCGATCAGATCATAAATACGAGGCAATGGAAGGGAATCTGACCGAACCGACAAACTTAAAATTGGCGCATCGGCTGGATTAACCTTGCTGTAAATGGGCGGAAGGGGTAAATCAGTAGGCAAAAAACTAGCGGCTGCATTGATTGCTGCCTGAACTTCTTGCTCAGCCACATCTAAGCCGGTCAAAAGAGAAAACTGCAGCGTGATCACCGATGCCCCCCCCGAGCTGGTAGAGAGCATCTGTTTTAAGCCTGGCATTTGACCCAACTGTCGCTCTAAGGGCGCGGTCACGGAAGAGGTCATGACCTCTGGGCTGGCTCCAGGATAGAGCGTGGTGACCTGTATGGTCGGGTAATCCACCTCTGGTAATGCGGAGATTGGTAAAAATCTAAGAGCAAGTAATCCTGAGAGCATTAACGCTGCCATCAGCAGCGCAGTTCCTACTGGACGCAGAATAAATGGGGCAGAAAAGTTCAATGCTCTGCCTTTTTACGGCCACTTTGTGGAAGATCTGCAATATTCACCACCACGCCATCTTTTAATTTATCCGCACCATCGATGACGACTTTTTCACCGTCCGATACGCCTTTTTCAACGACTACTTCATTGCGATCTGAAGGCCCTACATCGATTAGGCGCAGCGCAACCTTGCGGTCTTCATTGACCACGTATACAAAGGTGCCTTGGGCTCCTCTTTGAAGCGCTGCGCTGGGTATCACAATCACTTTAGGCTTTACATCCATGAGCACTCGTATATTGACAAACTGGTTGGGGTAGAGCTTCATCTCACGGTTATTAAAAGAGCCCCGCAACTTAACAGAACCCGTTGAGGTGTCAATTTGATTATCCAGGCTGGCTAATGTGCCTTTTTGCAAAGACACCATTCCACTTCGATCGAATGCCTCGACCGTAATTGCTTTGCCGCCTGTACGCTTATGGTTGAGTGCGGGTAAAAAATCTTGGGGAATACTGAACAGCACGCTAATAGGATCCATCTGGGCAATCGTCACCAAGCCCGTTGCGTCTGCTGCATGAATCATGTTTCCTGGATCGACCAGTCTCAGACCTACCTGACCACTGATCGGTGCCTGAATATGGCAATAGCTCAGTTGCAAGCGCGCATTATCGATGGCCGATTGGTCGGTCTTGAGCGTAGCTTCATATTGATGGACCAATGAGACTTGGGTGTCCAGTTGCTGTCTTGGTGCGGCATCGTGTTGAACCAAATCTTCATAGCGCCTGAAGTCAGTTTTTGCATTGTCGAGGAGGGCTTGATCGCGAGCCATGGTTGCCATGGCCTGATCTAATTGCACCTGATATGCCCGCGGGTCGATCTCGGCCATTAAATCTCCCGCTTTTACCATTTGGCCTTCGCGGTAGTAAATCTTTAATAACTCTCCATCGACTCGAGTATGCAGGGTGACATTCGCAAGCGGGGTAATGGTTCCTAAACTATCTACCCATACTTCAAAATCTTTGAGTTTGGCCGAACCCAAGGCAACGGAAGGAAGACCGCCTCGTCCTTTCCCTGCTCCGGCACTTGCATCTTTGCCGCTTGGCCCGCTTTTTATTTGACCAGAAGCATCGTTTTTATCACTGCCTAATTGTGATTTTCCGCTGAATGGGTTCCATATCCAGAGGCCACCCATGATCAAAAGGAGAATGAGCGCAACGATAACGATGCGTTTCGATGACTTTTCGGTATGCATGGGGTGAGACGAAGGGGAGGGAGTCACGAGGGGCAATCTCTGAAAATGGAACTGTTAAGGCAAGGGTGCGACATTTACAAGCATGCCAGTTTTAAGAAATAAAAGATGATTCAAATGCTCAGTGATGTGTAACAAAGCATGTTATGGATTTTGATTACTGTGAAACGCAGCGAGATCCAGCTCAACAGATAACGCTGGAGCGGGCATGTGAAAAGGTACCGGACCTTCCGCTTTGGCATGAATGAACTGCGCGGCGTAAGGATTCTCGGAGTTTTCCATGATCTTTGGCGTGCCCTGCACGACCACCCGTCCATCCGCCAACAAGAAAATTTGGTCGGCCACTTTGAGCGACTCAGTGACATCGTAGGTGACAACGATTGAGGTACTGCCTAAGGCATCATTGAGCCGACGGATGAGATTGGCAACGGCATTCAGGGAAATGGGGTCTAGTCCAGCAAACGGCTCATCGTACATACTCAGCTTAGGATCCATGGCAATGGCCCGCGCTAAAGCCACTCTTCGTGCCATACCCCCTGATAATTCTGAGGGCATCAGATGCGCGGCACCCCGGAGCCCAACTGACTCTAATTTCATTAATGCTGTTAATTCAATGAGATCCTGCCTTAACTTGGTATGCTCTCGTAAGGCAAAAGCAACGTTTTCCATGACAGAAAGATCACTGAACAAGCCTCCGGCTTGAAACATCATCCCCATGTCTTTTCGTAATCGATATAGTCCTTCCGTGCTTTGTTCATGCACCACTTTACCCATAAAGCGCACACACCCTCGGTCAGGTCTGATTTGGCCACCGATTAAGCGCAATAAGGTAGATTTTCCACTACCGCTGGTTCCCAAAATACCCACCACCTGGCCTTGCTCAACCGTGAGGGAGACCCCCTTTAAGATGACCGCATCACCATAGGAGAAATGCAAATCTTCAATTTCTAACAACGCACTCATGCGCATCCCTCACACATTTTTTTTGCCCCAGAATAAGCCATGTTAGGCAAGTGAGCAGGTGAATGGCAAGTTTGTTGCAAAGCCGAGGTACACTATGAGGTTAAATTTAATGGAAACCCTGATTTAAGACGAAAATGGATAAGTCAAACGCAGCACTCAGCCCATCGATTTACCCCGAGTCAAAAACACTGGGGGTTGGAACACAGGCGCCATTTACCGCGCTAGATGGTTCTCATCGCGACATTCTGAGGATTTGTTCACTTGCTTGGATTCCCATTTCGCGCGCCCAACTTCTAGAGTGCTTGGAGTTGGCGCACAGTCACTATGCCGATCAATCGGTATGGTGCGCTGAAAATCTAGCGCTCTCGATTGATATGCTGCTATCAACCGGTATGTTGATCTTGAATGGGCATAGACTCACTTGTTCACCTGCTCTGCCAGAACCGATTGCGCGAGAGCTAGCACTGTCGCCGCATGGGATGCGATTCATCGATGCCATTCGCAAAGTTTTTCGGGTTGCCGACCATCGCTACGGCAACACCATCAAAACGTTTAGCGAAGGCATGCGAGACCTTCGGCTTTGCCTGTATGCAGGTCAATACGCTGATTTTCAGAGACTGATGCAAGCGCTTCAGGGATATTTTGGTTCTGAATGGAAAACCCGCCATCCCTATATCACGCTGTTTGATGCACCCTTTAATGCGGAATGGCAGAATCATCTTCCCCCAGACCTTGCTGCACAGGCTGTTGCAACGGTTCTTGCTGTTCGATCTAGTCGTTTAGAACCGGCAAGTGATGCTTTGGAATGGCTGATCATCCGTGGTACGAAGGTTCCTCAAGAACAATTAAGCTGGTATGCCACGGTGATTGCTGAGCAATTAGTGTTGCAGGGCCGACTGACTGAAGCCGAAGAATGGGCTGTGCGCCAAAATGGCGCTCTTAAAGGCCTGGCTTGCCTAGTGCGAGGAGAAACCCGTCAAGCGCTCATCCATTTCGATGCCGGAATGCAAGAGGGTAAAAAGGGGGTTGCTGCCCGTAAGATTGGTCCCAACGGATTAACCGGCATCGCCTTGGTGATCAGCTTAATTGGGTCAGGGCAAAACGCACGATTAGAGCAAGCAGCGCAGCATATTGCGGCTCTGATGCGTCACCCTTCGCCTTGGCTAGCCGTGTATGCCGCATTAGGGTATGCCGCCCGGGCCGCAATGGCGATCAGCGATCAGGTAGATGCGCCGAGTAGTGATATAGATCAAGCAGATAAAGATCCCCTTAGTACCTTATTTTTAGCTGAATGTGCTTCGTGGTTATCGCCAGAACGACTAGAGCAATACACCGAGAAACTGCAAAGATTACATGAGCGGGCTCATAGCGGAGGATATCGTTGGGTAGCTGCTGAAGCCGCCGATCTTCTTGGTCGAGCGGGCGATCCCATTTTTGCTGAGCTTGCACGTTCATTGCATGATGATTTGGGAACACGCCCTCTCGCAGAAGCAGTGCGAAGGCAGTCAAATTGGGAACGAGGTTTAGGTGCTTTATCAAAGTTGGCAGCAGAGTTAGCCGTTCCAGCGGTGAAGCCAAAAAATACCCGCTTGGTATGGATGGTGTTGTATGACTCCGTCAGCCGCACTTGCACTTTAGAACCGCGTGAGCAAAAGCGTGATGTGGGTAGCCACTGGACCAAGGGTCGTCCTTTATCTTTAAAGCGTGTCATCAATGGAACGGATCTTGACTATCTCACAGAACAAGATCGAGCTGCCCTTGCTTTCATTCGCACCCAACGCGGTAGACACAGTGGTCCCCCCACCTTAGATGTGCCTGGAGCGCTCACCGTTCTTGTGGGGCACCCCCTGTTATTTTGGGGCACATCACAGAACAATCGTCCGTTACAGTTGGTTCGGGGTGAACCTGAGCTTGCTGTCAGGCTTGAGGGCACCGAGATATTTCTTGAGCTGAGCCCCTTCCCATCGGGCACTGCAAATAGCCTTGTTCTCAGAGAGGCTCCTGATCGACTGCGTTTGATTGAATTAAAAAATGAGCATCAACGTCTGGCTAGAATTTTGGGTGAAAAGGGATTGATGTTTCCTCGATCTGAACAACTTCAGATAGAACACATCTTAAAAAACCTTCAATCCAAAATACCTGTGATTTCGGAATTGGCAAAGGATGAGCAAGAGTTATGGCCACAAGGGGTTGAGAGTCGTTTGTATGCGCTTTTAACACCCCATGCGAATGGTTTAGTGATTGAATTTGCCTGTTATCCGCTGGGTGAAGACGGTATGTTATTTACTCCCGGGCAGGGGCCAGCAGGTCTTCCCAAAAATGCGAATCCCAATAGCGGATGGATGATTCGCAACTTGCGGCAGGAACATGAACGGGCAGCCTATTGGCTTAATCTGTGCGCCCCCTTTTTGGATCAATCCGAACAAGCTTTTGGCGGCATTAGTCGGAATGCGATGGCTGCCTGCGAACTTCTAGATATTCTTGGCCAAGCCGATCCCGAAGTCTTAATACGTTGGCCTGCCGGTGAACGCATTCAAATTTCAGGTGAAGGCGATATCGGGCAGTTTTCCGCGCGACTGAAAGCAGGAGAAAACTGGCTGACCTTAGATGGAAATATTCAGATCGATGAAGATCAGGTGATTAGCCTTCAAGCGCTTCTCGAGGTCACGCAAAAAAAACAACGATTTGTGAGTTTAGGGGAAGGACGCTTTATTCGTTTACACCAATCTTTACAAGAAAAGGCTTCAGCTTTGCTCGCAATGGGCGAGTGGACCCCTTCAGGATTGCAAGTGCATCCTATGGCTGCACCGCAACTCAACGAGATTCTCAATGAATTAGGCTCCGTTAAAGCAGACCGACAATGGGCGCAATTATTAGCCAGACAGTCAGCTGCTGAAATCGCCGTATACCCCATCCCAAATGGCTTAAATGCTGAGTTGAGAGATTATCAACGCGCTGGATTTTCATGGCTTGCTCGCCTAGCAGAGTTAGGCGCGGGTGCTTGCTTGGCCGATGACATGGGGCTGGGTAAAACCATTCAGGTATTGACCTTATTGTTGCATCGCTTCGAAAAAGGGCCCGCCTTAGTCGTTGCGCCGACTTCAGTCGCCGGCAATTGGGTAGCCGAAGCTAAACGCTTTGCACCGAGTTTACAGATACATTGGATAGGTCCGGGTCAACGCGAGCAAGATACCCCGCATTGGCAGGGCGGTGATCTGGTCATCACCAGTTACACCTTGTTTCAGCAAGACGTATTGAATATCACTCAGCAGCACTGGGCCACGGTGATTCTCGATGAAGCGCAAGCAATCAAGAATACGGGAACCAAACGCTCGCAAACTGCCATGCGCATCCAAAGTGATTTTAGAGTCATCACCACCGGAACGCCCATTGAGAATAATTTAAGCGAGCTGTGGAATCTATTCCGCTTCATTAATCCGGGTTTACTAGGGAGCTTGGAGTCTTTCCAAACACGGTTTGCCACTCCTGTTGAGCGTGATGGAGAGGCCGAGGCACGAGATCAACTCAAACGCCTGATTGCGCCTTTTGTACTCAGACGCACCAAGTCAGAAGTGCTCAAAGAATTACCCGATCGCACTGAAGTTTCAAGACGGCTTGAATTAAGTACCGACGAAAGAGCGCTCTATGAAGCCGTGCGGCGAGAGGTATTAAACGAAGTGGAAGAGGGCGGAGGGGAGGGAGAACCTAATCGGATGCGCGTACTTGCCGGCATCATGCGCTTGCGCCGAACTTGTTGTCACCCGCGCTTGGTGGCACCGAATTCTGAGATCACAGCCACTAAAACTACGGCTTTCATGGAGCTTGTGCGGGAGTTATTAGAAGGCGGACACCGCGCGTTGATCTTTAGCCAGTTTGTGGATCACCTCAGTGTTCTGAGAGAACAACTAGATCAAAAAGGTATTCGCTACACGTATCTGGATGGCGGGACCCCACTTATTGAGAGAGTGCGTCGTGTGGAGGCATTCCAAGCCGGCGATACCGATTTATTTCTGATTAGCCTGCGGGCAGGGGGTACGGGGTTGAATCTGACTTCGGCAGATTATGTGATTCATATGGATCCATGGTGGAACCCAGCGGTAGAAGATCAGGCTTCTGATCGTGCTCATCGTATGGGGCAAACCCGGCCGGTCACGGTCTATCGCTTGTTGATGGCCAATAGCATAGAAGAAAAAATCATGGCGTTGCATGAACGCAAGCGCCATTTAGCCGATAGTTTACTCGATGGCGTAGGCGAGGCGGCCAGCCTGACCGTCAACGAACTCATGGGACTATTGCGCGAAGCTTAATCAAGCTCGCAGGATCCCTGTCAGCAGGAACGGGTTTTCGTTTCGTTTCTTAACCAGTATCGAAACAATCGGCTAACGCAAGGGCTTATAGCGCAGGCGGCTGGGGCGGGCACCGTCTTCGCCTAAGCGCTCACGCTTATCGGCTTCGTAGTCTTGGTAATTACCGGGGTAGAAGACTACACGAGAGTCGCCTTCAAACGCCAAGATATGGGTGGCGATACGATCCAAGAACCAGCGATCGTGTGAGATCACCAGAATGGAACCTGCGAACTCCAGTAAGGCATCTTCCAAGGCCCGCAAAGTTTCCACATCCAAATCGTTAGAAGGTTCATCCAGCAGCAACACATTGCCGCCTTTTAGCAAGGTCTTGGCAAGGTGCAATCGACCGCGCTCACCACCCGATAACATGCCTACTTTTTTCTGCTGATCTTGGCCCTTGAAGTTAAAGCGACCAATGTAAGCACGCGAGGGCATTTCAAAACGGCCAATATTTAAGATATCGGAGCCACCGGAAACATCTTCCCAAACGCTCTTATCGCCAGATAGCGAATCTCTAGACTGATCCACATAGGCCATCTGCACCGTGTGGCCAATTTTGATTTCGCCCGTGTCTGGCTGCTCTTGACCCACAATCATGCGGAATAGGGTGGATTTACCGGCACCGTTAGGGCCGATCACCCCCACGATTGCGCCCGGGGGAATTTGAAAGCTTAATTCGTCAAACAACAGGCGATCACCAAAGGCCTTAGTGACATTGTTAAATTCAATGACCACATCACCCAGACGCTCCGCAACAGGGATGAAGATTTCCTGTGTTTCATTGCGCTTTTGGTATTCGTAGGAACTGAGTTCATCAAAGCGTTGCAAACGGGCCTTACTCTTCGATTGACGACCTTTGGCATTCTGACGCACCCATTCTAATTCTTTCTTAATCGCTTTTTGACGGGCACTCTCTGTAGCGTCTTCTTGCTTTAAGCGCGTTTCTTTTTGCTCGAGCCAAGTGCTGTAGTTACCGCGCCATGGTATGCCAGATCCACGGTCTAGTTCCAAAATCCATTCGGCGGCATTATCTAAGAAGTAGCGATCGTGGGTAACGGCCACCACAGTTCCGCTGAATTTACGTAAGAACTGCTCAAGCCAATCCACACTTTCAGCATCTAAGTGGTTAGTCGGTTCATCGAGCAACAGCATATCTGGGCGGGAGATTAACAACTGACATAACGCCACACGGCGCTTTTCACCACCAGACAGATTCCCTACCACCGCATCCCAAGCAGGAAGGCGCAGGGCATCGGCAGCCACTTCCATGACTTGGTCGGTATTGTGGCCATCTGAAGCGGCTAAAATGGCTTCTAAGTCAGCCTGCTCAGCCGCCAGGGCATCGAAATCGGCATTTTCTTCAGCGTAGGCTGCGTACACCTCTTCCAAACGTTGCCGCGCGACGAATACTTCACCTAAACCCAGTTCAACGGCTTCACGCACCGTTAGCTCGGGATCAATCTGCGGCTCCTGCGCCAAATAACCGACCTTAATGCCAGGCATTGGAACGGCTTCGCCTTCGATTTCCTTATCGATGCCTGCCATGATCTTCAACAGGGTAGATTTTCCTGAACCATTCAAACCCAATACGCCAATCTTGGCGCCTGGGAAAAAACTCAGTGAAATGTCTTTTAGAATGTAGCGTTTGGGTGGGACAAGCTTGCCCACCCTGTTCATCGTAAATACGTATTGGGCCATGGACTCAGATCAAACAAAACGAAGGAAAAAGGGAGAATGACATCATGGTGCAGGGTATCAGGATCGCGAGTTGAAAGCCAAACGAATTTGTCTTGTTTTGTCTTTGTCTGGCGCAAAAAACATCAATGGTTTGCCTTATTCATGTCACAGTCAGTAACAACATAAAGGCTATTATCGCTCTAGTGTGTCAACGATGACAGAACCCCAGCGCGTTAATACTGTCATAAGCAAAGAGTACCGCCAGATTTTTTGGCAGCTTGCTGCAATACTTGGAGATAAAATGATGAATACAATTAAATTATTGATCTGCGCTGTGCTCAGTTTTGCAGGATTAAGCTTGGCCAGCGTGGCAAACGCACACGACCATGACCACTTTCGTTTTGGTATCAATTTAGGATTTCCTTTGGGTTATCCTGCGCCCTACTACGCGGCACCTTACTATCCGGCTCCCTATTACCCAGAACCCTATTACCGTCCTGCAGTACCTGTGTATGTGCAACCTCAAACGGTCATTGTGCAGCCCCCTGTTCCCTCTCAGGTGGTGTACCAGTATTATTGCGCTCCTACCGGTGCTTATTACCCAACTGTACCCACTTGTAGCCAGCCTTGGATGAAAGTGCTGCCTGATGGCTCTCAAGTCAATTAATTTAGGTCATCTATACATCATTATGAAAAATTACCAATACGCTTTATTTGCTGCTTTTGTTCTGAGTCTTTCTGCTTGTGCAGCGGCTCCTGGTCTAGGGGGCGGTGATTATGGCAGAGCACAAGTTCGTGGTGAGCAAAGTGTTCGCCTTGCTACGGTCATGAGTGTGCGTGGCGTGCGCATTGAAGGGACGAAAAGTGGTTTGGGCGCATTAACGGGCGCAGCAGTGGGGGGGCTTGCAGGCCATACCACTGGCGGTGGGCGTGGAACTGACATCGCTACCGTGGCTGGAGCCGTAGCAGGTGGTTTAGTGGGTTCAGCCATTGAAGAGTCTTCTACCAAACAAGAAGGGGTAGAAGTTACCGTTCAATTTGATAGCGGCAAACTCTCTGTCATTACCCAAGCTGCAGATGAACTGTTTAAAGTCGGTGACCGAGTCATGGTGACTTCTGGCTCGGGGGTGACCCGCGTCACTAAAGTCGCTGCTGGCTCCGCTCTGAACGCGCTTCCTCCCCCCCCAGGATCTGCGCCTAGCGATGTTCCACCGGTAAACTCCGCCCCTCCCCATGTTACTTCTGTGCCTAGCAAACCCGTTCCTCCCGTCGGTTCTGCGCCTTCTGCACCTCCGTCAGGGAATCAAAGTTTCCGGTGGTATTGCCCAGTCAGTCAGGGGTATTACCCTGCTGTCCCTACCTGTACGGCTAATTGGATTAAGGTTGTTGAATAATAAAAATGTCTGATTTAAAAATATTATTTGATAAAAACGTTCAGTGGTCTGAAGAGATTGTTCAACAATCCCCAGGTTTTTTTGAAACACTTTCAAAGCAGCAAGCACCTGAATATCTTTGGATAGGGTGCGCAGATAGCCGCGTACCTGCCAATGAAATTGTAGGACTACTTCCCGGTGAGCTTTTTGTTCATCGTAACGTAGCTAATGTCGTTAATCACACTGATCTTAACGCACTCACTGTCATGCAGTTTGCAGTAGATGTTTTGGCGGTGAAGCACATCATGGTGGTAGGTCACTATGGTTGTGGGGGTGTGAACTGCGCCCTTCACAACACGCGGGTGGGTTTGGCGGATAACTGGCTGCGCCATGTGCAAGATGTGCACATCAAGTATCGTGATCGAATCGATGCTATTCCAGAAAAGAATAGGGTAGATGTTCTTTGTGAACTGAATGTATTAGAACAAGTTGCCAACTGTGCGCGCACCACCATTCTTCGTGATGCGTGGGAGAGACAACAAGATCTTACGGTTCATGCATGGGTATACGGCCTAAAAGATGGCCGATTACGAGATCTTGGGCTTTCTATGAGTAGTAGCGACGATATTGGCGGCCAGCTTGCCGCTGCCGCAGCGCTCGTTCTTGCCCGCTGGAATTCATAGTTCCTTTTAGATATAAAACCGGTTATTTCTTCTTGCTGGTATTTTTTCTCGCGAGCTCTTTTTCAATACGACTCAGTGATTGGGGCCCGCCTTTGCGGACCATCATGCCTACACGCACTCTCTTACTTTCGACGGGTTTGTAAGTTTCTTGCAATGGTTCTTCTATTGCATCGGCAGTTTTTTGGAACTTCATCGCAACCAACCACACTACCCCAAAAAAAATGCAGGTAAAGATGAGTGCAGCAATCGAGGTCGCCAGCATGGCCACGACTACTTCTGCTTGATACATCAAGGTATGAATTTCTTCTGGCTTGACGGGAATATATGACACTAATTCATCGCCACCCCAACCAATCAGGCCAACGGTAAGAACAGGCAGGCCAAAAAGGCATGACGCACCAAGCACTGCGGCAACGGCTTCGAGTAATTTTTTTTTGGTCACGGCATTACCTATAGCGAAGCCAAACGATAAATCGAGGGGGCAACAGTTTTCAATTTGGGATCAACATCTTTGAGGCTTTCAGAATGGCCAATGAATAACCAACCGCCTGGTTGCAATGTTTTGATCACACGTCGCGCAATGTCTATTTTGCTCTCTGTCTGGAAATAGATCAGCATGTTGCGCAAAAAAATCACATCAAACTTTCCCAATTCGGGTAGGTTTTCATTCAGATTGAGCCGCTGATAACGTACACGTTCTTTAATCAAATCGCTGATTTCAATTTTATCTTCACCTTGAATCTGGACTTTAGCGAAATATTTTTTTAAGTAATGAGGCGGGATACCATCGAGTCTTTGATTGGCGTACACACCAAGCTTTGCCTTATCTACGATACGTTGACTGATATCTGAAGCTGTTATTTCCCAAGCAGAAGGTTTGCTCATTCCGATTAGATCTGCCAGCACCATTCCAATACTGTATGGCTCTTCTCCACTGGAACACGCTGCACTCCACACTCTAAAAGGGCGGCCCTTTTCGCGATTGGGAATGACTTCTGACTTTAAATAATCAAAGTGTTTGGGTTCCCGAAAAAAATACGTCTCATTGGTGGTCAGTAAATCCACCAACATCTGTCGTTCCGCACTCTGCGCAGGGTTTTTGACGAGTTTTAAGTAGGATTCAAAACTGCTAAGCCCAACCTGCCTCACGCGATTTCTTAATCGCCCAAATACCAACAGTTTTTTTGAGTCAGCGAGATAAATCCCAGAAAGAGACTTTATGAGCTGCTGAAAAGCTAAAAACTCTTCATCACTGATGGTTATTTCAACGCCAATAGGGCTGTTCATTTTTCTAGACCCCCGTCGGGAATGCTCGAGCCAACAAGACTAAAAAAACAGGAGTGGTGATCGCTGAGAGTACAGTGGTCAATACTAAGCTTGCCGCTACGGAACCCTCTAATCGCTGATACTGCCTCGCCATAAGATACACATTGACTCCAACAGGAAGTGAGGCAAGGAGCACAACGACTTTGGTTTCCATCATGGGTAAGCCAAGCAGTGCGGCCAATGCCCACACCACCAAGGGCTGAAGGATTAACTTTAAAGCGACGATTAACGTGCCTTGGCGCCATCCTGCTTTCACATCGTACTCGGCCAAACCCATCCCCAAAACGATCAATGATAGCGCCGCTGAGGGTTCAGCAACTTGAACCAGGGTATGTTCAAGAACAGGAGGCAAAACCCAACCGGTTAACCCAAAACAAGCCCCTGTGATAATCCCAATAATGATGGGATTACGAGCAATTGCAAATACGGTAGTACGAAATCCAGCAATACTCATCGACCCATGTTTGGACCATTCGATTGAGATAGAGAGCAAGCTCCAAAGCGTGAGCGAATTAAAAACAAGAACAAGCGCAACAGATGGAATAGACGCATTACCCAAAGTGGCTTTCGCCAGAGGTATGCCAATTAAGACATTATTGGAAAAGACACCGCCCAACCCTAGAATAGATTTACCGGTTCCATCCAAGCTAAATAGGGACCCACTGAGAAAATAGCCGAGCAAGAAGGTGAGTAAACATCCACCAAAGAACGCGGCAAGTAGACGGGCATCAACAGGAGGAAGCTTGGAGAGGTCGCTCATCAAATGAAAAAGCAATGCCGGCATGGCAAGGTTGAATACAAAAGTATTCATTCCATCTGAGACTGACTTGCTCCAACCTGCGCCTTTGACGAGGCCGTATCCAAGTGCAACCAAAATGAAAAGCGGAACCGCCAGTTCAAACTGGCGAATAAAGAGTTCTAACAAGTTACTTGTAATCTGATGAGGGCGGAGCAGGAAGGGTAGCAGCTGGCGCTGCAGGCACTTGGGTAGAAGGGTCTGCTGGAACAGCTCCAGGCGGTGGTGGCGCAATCATTGCGTGATGATAAGCGACCACAGCAAAAATCATAATGAACACCAACAGTCCTAAGCCCCAAAGCGAAATCCGGCGTGAACGTGGGATCGTGGAATCACGTTTGAAAGCAGGGACCCCAAACCCAACAACCACTAACAACAGGATAATCTTTGTCCAAACCCATCCCTGATCCCATTGGCCTGACAAGGTAGCCAAAACAATACCGCACAAGAGCAACAGCGTATAGGCGACATGGGGGAGTACACGGAAAAACTTGGAGTGCAGTTTTTGATTGTCAGTAGCCAGCCATACCCCTCTAATAATAAAAATAATCAGACTTAGGGCTGCAAAAGTAACATGCAAATGCTTGATCGCAATGTAAGGCATGGTGTTCGCTTTTTGGAGTTTAAAAAATTTAAAGCCCGCAGGGAATAAACCGAGCGGGCTTTATTATCGTGCGGCAAGGCTTCACCGCACAACAGCTATCTTAGAAAATTATTTCTTTTTCTTAGCATTCTTAATGTTTACAGCATCTTTGAAACCCTTGCCCGGTTTGAAACGGGGCAATGTTGCAGCAGCGATCTGGATGGTCTCGCCGGTTTGAGGATTACGGCCTTGACGAGCAGCGCGCTTTGTTGCTTCGAAGCTACCAAAACCAGTCAAAACGACTGACTCGCCTTTGGTAACAGACTTTACGATGGATTCAAGCAGTGCGTCTAAAACGCGACCTGCTGCGGCATTAGATAGTTCACCTGCGTCGGCAACTACCTTAACGAGATCAGATTTATTCAACTTACTTCCTCCAAAAAAGAGTGTTCTTTATAACGGGGATCACTGAGGATATAGGCATCCTGCATATTGATCTAGGACCACGGGGTATACTCTACGCAAAGAATCGCAAATCATGCAAGAAAATATTGCCATATCCCGCATTGACACCAGCGTTTTTTTCGAAAACCTATGTGTTACAAGGGTTTGCGGTCATTCAAATTTGTTTCATTCTTTTGTAAATCAAGGAACTTTTTATGTCTATCTCGATGTACTCAGCAAGTATTCCATCCTTCGTGCGTTTATTAAAAAACATGGATGCCATTCTTGCGAAGGCCGAATCCCATGCAGAAGCGAAAAAATTAGGCCCTACTGTTCTCACTAGCGACCGTCTTTTTCCGGACATGCTTCCCCTGACCTCTCAAATTTTTATAGCGACGGATATCTGTAAAGGAGCAGCGGCTCGATTGACCGGACAAGAAGCCCCCGTATTCGCCGATACCGAAACAACCTTTTCAGAATTACGCGCACGTATTGCTAAAACCCTCACGTATTTGCAAGATTTCAAAGCAGAACACTTTGATGGCGCTGAAACGCGTCATATCGTTCTTAAATTTGGTCCCAAGAGCTTCGAGTTTAATGGGCATGATTACTTGGTGAATTTTGTGCTGCCCAATATCTACTTTCATGCCACAACGTGTTACAACATTTTGCGTCACAACGGAGTGGTGTTGGGTAAAGCAGATTTCTTGGGTAGTTAGGATCTGTCGTACTGATCAAAAAAAGCGGGCTTGAGCCCGCTTTTTTTGATCAGTAAAGCCTTAACCTGAATGAATTACTGCTTCTTCACGGTCACTTCGATTTCAATTTTCATGCGGGTATCTACCATTCCAACTACCATCGCAGTGCAAGCGGGACGGGCTTTTCCGAGGTACTCTCCGAAAATGGGAGCCAGTTTTTCAAAGAGGCTAGCCTCACTCATCAAATAGGTCACACGCACAACGTCATCTAAACTAGAACCCGCTTGTGCCAATGCAGATTGAATATTTTTGAAACACTGGTGGGTTTGCTCGGCTGCATCATCGCTCACGGTCATCGTGGTGTAGTCAAAACCACTGGTACCCGAAACAAAAATCCAGTCACCCTCTACCACCATCCTTGAGTACCCCGCTATTTTTTCAAAGCTGGAACCAGAAGAAATACGAATACGTGAATCAGACATGATCAAATCAGTCCTCTATAAATTGAAATAAAGTGGGGCAGGTTAGCACAAGAATGATCAGGATCGGGCAGCATCTCGTAAGATCCATTCAGCGGCTTTTTCTGCGATCATCAACACTGGCGCATTGGTATTGCCACTGGTAATGGTGGGCATGATGCTGGCATCAACGACTCTTAAGTTTCGGATTCCTACTACCTTGAGTTCAGAATCTACGACGCGGCTTGCATCGCCTCTTGCGCCCATCTTGCAAGTCCCTACAGGGTGAAAAATAGTCGTACCTATTTGCCCTGCAGCATCGATGAGTTGCTCTTCTGTTTGAAAACCTATTCCAGGTTTAATTTCTTTTGGTGAAAAAGGCTGAAGGGCAGCTTGACGCACAATTCCTCTCGTAACATTCAGAGCTCGAGCGGCTGTTTTGCGATCGGCATCGGTTGATAGGTAGTTCGGTTGAATGGCGGGTGCAGCGCCAAATTCAGCTGATTGAAGATGCACTGAACCTCGAGAACTTGGATTTAAGTGACAAACGCTTGCCGTAAAGGCATTGAAAGGATGGAGCGGCTGGCCAAAAGCCTCGAGTGATAAAGGTTGAACGTGATATTCCAAATCTGGCCAGGCTTCGTCAGGACTTGAACGCGTAAACACACCTAACTGTGAGGGGGCCATACTCATCGGGCCAGTCCGCATGAGTGCATATTCTAAAAGGATGGCGAGTTTACCCAGCTTGGTTGAAGCCCGTGTATTTAAAGTGGGCAGCTTTTGCAGCGCGAACACCATACGAAGTTGAAGGTGATCCTGCAGGTTCTCACCCACTCCAGCAAGCTCTTTCACGACAGGGATCTGCAAGCGCTCTAAATGATCTTTTTGACCCACACCTGAGAGCTCGAGAAGAGCAGGGGAGCCAATCGCACCCGAACATAAAATCACTTCTTTATTTGCTTTAACCTCGAACAGAACGGGTTTACCCGATTGCGTGACTACAACCTGAATACCCTCACATTTCGTACTTTCTTCGGAACCGGACTCTGAAGAACTAAATAGACATTTCTGGGCTTGGGAGTGTGTCCAAATCGAGAGATTTCGGCGTTCCCAAATGGGTTTTAGAAATGCTTGTGAGGCATTCCACCGAAAGCCACCTTTTTGATTGACTTCGAAATAACCCACCCCTTCATTCGTTCCCCGATTGAAATCAGGGTTAGGAGGTATTCCTGATTGTTGGGCAGCTTCAGAAAATCGTTCGAGCACTTCCCAGTTTAGTCGTTGTTTTTCAATCCGCCA
>CAIVHB010000134.1 GCA_903905585.1 uncultured Ferrovum sp.
AGATCCTAAGTCAAAACCGAATTCAGTTTTTCAGTCGCTCAAAAAAGCGGCTAAAAAATTGCTTTCCGGTAAAAAAATCGATTTAGAAAAAACCGCTGCAACGCTTGCCATCACTGCTTTGGTTGCTGAGGAGATTCAGGCAAAGTCTAACCCCGACTCTCTAAGCTCAGATGACTCACAATCTGGACAGTCGTCAGCGCACTCAGGCCAGCAATCGACCTCTAAGGCCGCAAATGCCGCAAATGCCTCAGGCTCTGGGGAGGATGTTGATCAAGCCGTCAAGGCAGCAAACTTAAGCGGTGCACCGCTTGTGGACGGCGTATTGGCGGATGAACTGACTGCAGCATCCAACGCTCAAGAGGATGCGTTGGTCTCTATTTTGGGTAAACCACATTCGCCCGATCAAGCCAGAGCTGAGTTGCACGACTTATTGCAAAAAGAAATCAACAGTGTTCAAGTTCTCGCAAACTTGCATCCTGCCAACGTTGATGCCACTAGGGCAATGATCAGTGGCATCGTTGTTGACGAAGTTGACAATTCTGTGGCCATGGCCTCCGTTGATAAGTCTGGCAATGGTTTTGCCTCAATTCCAGGTTCCGGTATCTCAACCGCCAGTAACGATTTCTCTAATGGGGATGAGGCTAGAAGGGCTTTCAACTCCATCCTTGGTGATGAGGTTACCAATATTGTTGCCAAAGCTGAGGGTTCAGGAACCTCGGTTGCTTCACTTGGTTTGATCCCGGGCATGATCTCCTCTGGAGTCGGTGCAGCGGGGGGCGACTACTCTGGCATACTGAGTTGGCTTGGGGGATTGGGCGGTGTTGGTGGTGCAGCAGCTGCGCTTGGAACAAAAGCCGCGGCGAGCGTTGTTGCATCAGCTTTGCCCGAAGGGGGCGCATCCAGTTTATTTGCCTCGCTTGCTGGGGTTGTGGTTGATGGGTACGTAAAAGGCGCAACTGTCCAGATCCAGTACTACAACACTGCCACCAAGTCTTGGGTCACAGAGGCTACGACGACTACCAACAGCTCTGGAGGTTATTCATTCTCAACCTCCGACAAGTCAATTATTTCTGCTCTCAATTCCAACCAAATCAGGGTTGTGATTGACAGTGGCGGTATCGACTCATTTACGGGCCAAAAAGTCGGTCAATTGATAGGCAGCGCGACCCTGGCTACATCGTCCTCGGCCTCTTCTACTGCGGCGGCTACGGTTGTTACCCCACTTACCACGATCATGGCCTTGACAGGCATGACCTCTGCTCAATTAACGGCTAAGTTAGGCATTACTGGAGTCGATAATCTCTCCACTTTTGACCCAATGGCTGCGATGCTCTCAAGCAGCACAGCGGCTAGGGGGCAGCAGCTTTTCACGGTTCAGCAACAAGTTTACTCGCTCGTACAGACTCTGAGCGTGGTAGCTGGATCAGGAACAATAACTTCGGCCTCCCTTGCGGCGGCGGCTCAGGCCGTTGCCAACTCGCTCACATCTTCTAGCAGTGAGGTGGTGTCCATCTCTGCGTTAACTGCCTCTGCTGTCACTTCAGTTGTTCAGCAAGCTGCTGCCAGTGGAATTATCTCTAGTGCCAATGCTGCTTCATACGCAGTAGCAGTGACTGCAGCGCTTGATGCAGTTAACGGCTCCATTGCAACGAATTATTCAGGTTTAGCGAGTGCATTACAAAATCCAACAAGTCCCGCGTCGATAGCGGCACTTGCAAATGCAGAGGCTGCAGCAGCAGTATCACAGTCTTCACTCTTGAATCAGGTCGCTGCAACAACTGTAGCCGGCGATGCAAGCAGTCTTAATCACAACTTTACTTCTGACGTTTCTGCGCTTGTGCAGTCAGCGGCTCACAGTATCGAGGCCGCACTTGGTTTAGAAGCTGCAGCCCCCCCTGTTGTTGCTGTTGTTGCCCCAGTGGTGCTAACCACCATCAGTCTTGATGCTTCAAACTTTAATGCAGCTACTTTAGATGCTGAATTACAGAGTAATCCTGGTGTTACGACAATTACTCTGAGTAACTATGTTTCTGCTTCAGGGCAAAACCTTGCCCCAACCATTGGATTTGATCAATTAAGCTCTAGTCCATCGGTCTCTATGCTCCTTAAAGAGGGGTATCAGTTCACTGTATCCCTAAGCTCAGCTCAAGTTGGACAGTTTGCAAGCCTTGCAAGTACTCTTCAGGCTAATTTGTCAGGAATTGCAGCGATTCAAGTACCAGTTTGGTCTACGATTGCCTTAACAACCGCGCAAATCATCAGTGACTCAAGTGTTTTTGAGAAAATCCCCTCACATGACGGAGTTCCTTACAGCTTGGTTGTTGTTGACTCATTAAGTGTCAGCAACGCTCTTTCTTTCTTAAATAATCCTCACCTGACTGGGCTGACCTCTAATATAAGCAGTCTAATGGTTGTTGGTTCTAGCGCTGAAGTTGCTTCCAACATAGATGCACTTCATGCGGCTTTGCAGCAACTTGATCCAACACCAGTTGGGCCCAACCCCTCCATGGTGGTTTCTCTTACTGATTCAAGCCCTATTACTATTAGTGCTACTCAGTATTTTGCGGACCAAGATGTACTGAGCTCCATTTTGAGTGCCAACCCGCACTACAAAGTTGTGGTCACGGGGGTTAGTCCAGCGCAGGCTTCTACTCTTGCTGCTGATCGACACGTTGCCTCTTACTCCCTTGAGGTATCTGGAGCCGCGATTGACGGCTTGATCCAGGGCGCTGAGGTGGATTTTCAGGTAAAAGTTAACGGAACTTGGACAACAGTTGCTCAGACCGCAACCGATTCATCTGGCGGGTATAGCTTTACATCCGATCAAACCAATCCTTACGCTAGTGCTCAAACAAGGGTCATTATCCAAGGCGGTTACGACCAAAATACCGGTCAAAAGTTAGGCACTATCGTTGCCAGTTCTGCAGTTCAAACGGCTGGTGCCGGTCAAACCGCAACAGTTGCTGCATCGACACCGCTGACCATGGTGCTTGCGGTCTCGGGTCTCTCAGAGGACGTATTAAAGGCGCAGCTTGGAATCACGGGTGTAGCTAACCTATCCAACTACAACCCCGTTACAGAGATGCAAAGCGGTAATGCGTCTCTTGGTCAACAAGTCTTTACGGTTCAGCAAACTCTTTACACATTGATTCAGTCCGCTGCGACTGCTGCTGCGGGTGGCCAGGCAGCAAATGCAACAGCTGTCTCATCTGCTGTGCAAGCAGTTGCAGATGCAATCAACAACAACGTTGCAAACGGTGGCACAAGCCTTACTATTGAGAGCATCACTAAATCGGTGTTGGCTGAGGTTTTAGGGGCAACGGTTGATAGCGATCAGGTAAGTATCATTGCAAGTGCAGTGACCCAAACCAACGCGGCCGTTGCCAGCGCTTACTCACATTTAGCAAGTGCATACCAAACACTCGCTCAAGACCCAAGCAATGCGTATGCGCAAAGTGAGGTTGCAGCTGCCAAAGCCGCTGCAGCTGTTTCACAAACTGAGCTGATCAGCTCGATTGACAATTACTTGACTGGCCAAACGCCGAGCATTGACACCCAAGCCTTGGTCTCTGATATCGTTGCTCAAACGACTGCGATGCAGCAAATCATGGCGCTTCAGGGCTCAACTGTCATTGCTGCGGTTAACTCGAGCGGCACCCCTGTCTACTTGGTATCCCAGGTCATTAATGAGAGCAACAACGGGCTTGCATCGGGAAGTCTTGCATTAGACTCTAAAGGCGTTCAGGTAGCAGATACCAACGCAAATGATGTTGCAACTCACTTGCATGCAATAACTTTGACAGACTTGGCAAGCGAGATAAGTCAACTCTCACTCGCTGAATTCGCAGCCCTGGATGTACAAAACGTAACCTTACTAGGATCCAACACCTCGGTTCAAATCAACTTGACTGGAAACGGTCAAACATCAATGAACTGGGGAGTTCTAAATCCTGGTTTATTCACGGGCGGACACGAAGTTACTTTAGAAGTTAACAGCCAAGACCAGTTCGCATATGTAATTAACCATATTACCATTACCCAATTAGAAGAGGTGGGAGTCAATGGATTTGGCTCAACTGCGGGTACTTTAAGCATCAACGCAGCAACGGCTGAGAGCTGGATTGCAAGCGGTATCAAGTTCTCTAGTGGCTCTTTTGTAGCAACGCCAACACTGATCAACGGAGTAGCTGCTCCCATCGGGTTCGAAGAGGCCAACACACTCGTTGGCGCGGGTGTTGGTTTGGCCCTTGGAACGGTGATTGACGCAACAGGTCAAACACTCAGTGTTGCTCAAGCTCTTAATATGATTCAGGGTGGAATATCTTTCACCTCTAGTGACCCTGCCACTACATCCCCAACAGTATCTGTTTCACTCGGCTCCTCCGATTTACTGGGTAACGCAGCCACTGTAGAGACTAATTTATTGCAACTAGCCAAGGCTGGCGTTGGGTTTGTATTTAACAACTTTGGCACTCAAGTCGGTAGTGGAGTTGGTTTTGCGTCAGGTCATTTGACCTTGTCTGGCCTCACGCTCACTTTAACAGAGGCCGAAACGCTTGCTAA
>CAIVHB010000135.1 GCA_903905585.1 uncultured Ferrovum sp.
AGGCCGGTCTGCATGGCTTTACGTAATGCGGGGTTTTCAGCAACGGCCCAAGCCAAACCTATTCCTGGAATATTAAAAGTCTTATTCACTGACATTAAAGTCACCGTTCTGTCTGAGATGTCTTTGCTTAAGCTCGCGATGGGGATGTGTGTTTTATTTTCATCTAATACAAGCCCTGCATGGATTTCATCTGAGCAAATCCATACATCTTGCTCTAGGCAAAAATCAGCGAAATGCATTAATTCTTCGGCGGTAAAGACCGTTGAGCCTGGGTTTTGAGGATTACAGAACAGTGCTAATTTGGGGCGATACTGAGCTGACATGAATGCATGACTTGATCCTAAATCTTTCGGATAGACCCATCTCCCCTCTTCCAACTGCAAAGAAAACTCACAGAATTCTCTTGATGCCTCAGTACAAGCTAGTTTTAGGTGGTGATAAATAGGTTGAGGAACTATAACGCTTTGATTGAATTCAGTAAGCGCTCGAACAGCGGTATATAAACCAGAAATCACACTGGGCAATACCACTATCCAATCGGGGTCAACACTCCAACTGTATTGTTCATACAGATGCTGTGCAATCAAATGATTGAATTGATGAGGGCAATGGCTATAACCCAATACACCATGCGCCACTCTCTCTTTCAGCGCATCCAATATACAAGGAGCCGCGCTAAAATCCATATCTGCAACCCAGAGCGGCAAAACATCCTTGCCAGCATAGGTATCCCAGCGCATTGAATCCGTACCAGAGCGATCTATCGCTGTATCAAAATCAAACGCCATCTTTAGCCAATCTCAAGCCCGTTCTTTGCCAACGCGTTCGGGTAGGGAAAAAGTTTCTATAGGTCGTTCTTGCGTGTCCCTTTGAGGTATAGCTAGAACTCCCTCTCAGCACCATCTGATTCACCATGAACTTACCGTTGTACTCACCGGCTACTCCCCCCCAAGGTTGATAGCCGGGATAAGGGGCATAGTTGCTGTGTGTCCACTGCCACACCTTTCCAAACAAATCCTTCGCTAGCGCTGCTCCCTTATTGCGAGCAAAAGCTTCCCATTCAAACTCTGTTGGCAAACGCGCGCCTGCATACTGTTTTAAGTTTTGATTAGCCCAACGTGCAAATGCATCAGCCTCGAAATAACTGATGTTTGAAACAGGCTCAAGAGGATTTAAAGGAACATTGCCGTTCAGTGAAAATAGATCATAGTGACCTTTGGCTGCGCCCTCGTTCCAATACATCGGCAAGCGAATCTGTTCTGTTGTCAACCACGCCCAGCCCTCATCCAGCCACCATATGGGATCTTGATACCCGCCCGCCTCAATAAACAATAGCCAATCTTGATTGCATACTAACGTACTCGCCATGCTGTAAGACTGGAGATAGAGGGTATGTTTTGGCCCTTCATTATCAAAGTGAAAGCCGTCACCACTAAATCCCACCTCAACCAAACCCGAATCTCCTTCTATCCATGCGAAAGAATCATGGGTCGCAGAAGGTGGAACTTCATGTTTACAGGCCGATAACAACTGCGTACTTGAAAAAAGATGTTGAATGTCGGTGAGTAATAACTCTTGATGTTGCTGTTCATGATGAATCCCTAGCTCAATCATCCATTGGAGCTCGAACGAAGGGTTCATCCTCAATAAGGCAGTCACTCTTTCTTCAACATTACTCCGCCATGCCAGCACTTCAGCCAGAGTGGGGCGCGTGAGTAATCCTCGTTTCTTTCTGGGATGTTTGTCCCCAACACCGTTGTAATAACTATTAAACAACACAGCAAAATGAGGATTCCAAAACTTAAAATCAGGTTCAA
>CAIVHB010000136.1 GCA_903905585.1 uncultured Ferrovum sp.
TACTCTACAAGTACGTGCCCAAGGAATTGATTGAAAGGCCCAAGGCTGGGTTTGGGATTCCGGTGGGAGAGTGGCTTAAAGGACCCTTGCGCAATTGGGCAGAGGAGCTCCTCGATGAAAAGAGGCTCGAGTCTGAGGGCTACTTTTACAGCGCACCCATCCAAAAGGCTTGGACTGAGCACTTGAGTGGTCGTTGTGACCACACGCCAAAACTCTGGACAGTGCTGATGTTTCAGGCCTGGCTTGAGAATAAAGGCTGATATATGATAAACCTTCATTAAAAATTTGGCGTTGAACTGCCTTTAAATATATATTATGGACTTGACTGATAAAACGATTGGGGTAATTGGACTAGGGTATGTTGGATTGCCGCTAGCAGTCGAATTCGGTAAACTGCGCACAGTAGTGGGTTTTGACATCAACCAAAAGCGGATTGACCAACTCAAAGCCGGACTCGATTTTACATTGGAAACTGAAACTCACGAACTGAAAGCCGCTAAACATTTAAAATTTAGTACGAACCTAGATGACCTTCGCACTTGCAACGTATTTATCGTCACTGTTCCGACCCCCATTGACAAGCACAAGCGCCCCGACCTCACGCCACTCATCAAAGCTAGCGAAACAGTTGGAAAGGTGCTAAAGTCTGGCGATATCGTCATATATGAGTCCACCGTGTACCCTGGTTGCACAGAAGAAGACTGCGTACCTATACTGGAAAAATTTAGTGGCCTTAAGTTCAACCAAAATTTTTTCTGTGGCTACAGCCCCGAGCGTATCAACCCCGGGGACAAAGAACACCGAGTCGCCACCGTCAAAAAAATCACATCTGGATCCACGCCTGAAATTGCAAACCTAGTTGATGCGCTTTACGACCAAATCATCAGCGTAGGCACGTACAAAGCCAGCAGTATCAAGGTGGCTGAAGCAGCAAAAGTGATTGAAAACACACAGCGAGATGTCAATATTGCCTTGATCAACGAATTAGCACTCATTTTTAATAAGATGGACATCGACACAGAAGCCGTGTTGCAAGCCGCTGGCAGTAAGTGGAACTTTTTGCCATTTCGCCCTGGCCTGGTCGGCGGACATTGCATTGGTGTAGACCCATATTATCTTACGCATAAGGCTGAATCCATTGGCTACCATCCAGAAATTATTTTGGCGGGCCGTCGGCTGAATGACAGCATGGGAGCCTATGTTGTCACCCAGCTTGTTAAAGCAATGACCAAACGCCGAATTCCAGTGCAAGGCGCCCGCATATTGATTATGGGCCTCACCTTTAAAGAAAACTGTCCCGATCTTCGCAACACCCGGGTGGTGGACATTGTTAAGGAATTGGCTGATTATGATGTGCAGGCCGACGTGTTTGACCCCTGGGCCGATACAACTGATGCGGAGCACGAATTTGGTATCACCCCAGTGCAGCAGCTTGAGACTGGTTTTTACGATTCCATCATCATCGCTGTTGCCCACCACCAGTTCAAGACAATGGGCGCCATCGCCATTCGCGCATTTGGCAAGCCTGACCATGTACTGTATGACCTCAAGTACGTGTTGCCTGTGGGTGATAGCGATATCAGGCTCTAGCCGCCTTCTACCGTGCGCAATCAGTTAGTAAATTTAAAGTAGTAATGACAGCCTACACCCAACTCCAATCCCGCCTGCAATCTGAGTCCTATACCTGGCTAATCACTGGAGTCGCAGGCTTCATCGGCAGCAACCTGCTGGAAACCCTGCTCAAATTGCACCAACGTGTACAAGGTCTAGACAACTTTGCCACAGGCCACCAGTGCAACTTGGACGAAGTGCAAAGCCTGGTTACGCCCTCCCAATGGACGAACTTCAGTTTCATAAACGGCGACATTCGCAACCTGTCAGACTGCCAAAAAGCTTGCGAAGGAGTTGAATACGTTTTGCACCAAGCCGCCCTGGGTAGCGTACCCCGCAGCGTGGCAGACCCTATAGCCAGTAGCGCCACAAACATCAATGGTTTCTTAAACATGCTTGTAGCCGCGCGTGATGCAAAGAAGGTCAAACGTTTCGTGTATGCCGCCAGCAGCAGCACCTATGGCGACCACCCCGTACTGCCTAAGGTGGAAAACAAGATCGGCAATCCTCTTAGCCCCTACGCTGTGACAAAATACGTAAACGAACTTTACGCCGATGTCTTTGGAAAAACTTACGGACTCCAAAGCATTGGCCTACGTTACTTCAACGTGTTCGGTCCGCGACAAGACCCTGATGGTGCCTATACCGCCGTCATCCCCAAGTGGATTAGCAGCATGCTCAAAGGCGAGCCCATTTACATCAACGGTGATGGTGAAACCAGTCGCGACTTCTGCTTTGTTGATAACGCAGTGCAAGCCAACTTGCTGGCCGCTATGGCGGATAACTTCGAGGCTGTGAACCAAGTCTATAACGTTGCCGTTGGCGATCGAACTACCCTCAACAAACTCTTCCACATCATTCACGATACCCTTCATAACACTTTAATAGCGAATGAATCGCGGCAATTCATTACCAAATCACCCACCTATCGAGAATTCCGTGAAGGCGATGTGCGACATAGCCAAGCTGACATAGGCAAGGCAAAGCGCCTTTTGGGATACGCACCTAATCACTGTATTGAGCTAGGCATTGAACTGGCGGCGCCTTGGTACGTACGATGACACTTGCTGCCAATGTTTTTGATCTGTACACGCAAATGGTGCAACACATACTTATGCAGCTTGCCGGCCTATTCCTTTTGATGCTGGTCGGCGGAGTGACCTTAGCCCTGATTTACATACCGCTTAACTACTATTAGGCAGCCATTTTTTGGCGGTCTGCATACCATTGCTCTTCA
>CAIVHB010000137.1 GCA_903905585.1 uncultured Ferrovum sp.
ACATTAGAAAACTCTCTGCCTAATGATCCAGTGAGCGGAGTAAGTTCAACACCAACAGGACCAGACAAAGCCGCCACTTCGGTCCTTACTGTTCCGTGACGATCTACCAATAAGCGAACACGCCATTGACCCAAAGGATTTTGCCGTGCGCGTTCATTCAAAGCCTGTTCAATACTTGCCAAGCGCCAGAAAAAACCAAAGTAGCGCGCAGCGTCTGCCATTCTCGCCAAATGTGCGCCTTGATAAACAAAGATGCCTTCTTCTAATCGCAGAGTTTCCAGCACCCAAAAGCCGGCCGTTGCACGCCACAAAAAACGGCGCTTAGCCTGCCACTCTGCCCACTCACCCTCGGCATTCGATGACCATGTAATCCCAGAACCAATTCCACAAATAGCTTTGCTCCGCGAGCGATCTACTTGAACTGATCTGATCGGTACATTAAATAATGCCTCGCCACCTGGCGCGATTGCACCAAGAGCACCGCAATAAATTCCACGCGGGCCTTCTTCGTATTCTGCGATGGCTTTCATGGCCGTTCCCTTCGGCGCACCCGTTACCGAGCCACAAGGAAATAAGGCAGAAAATACTTCTTCCAACTTCACCTCACTGCGCGTGCGGGCAGTAACGGTCGAGGTCATCTGCCATACACTTGGCAGCGCCTCAACGCGAAAAAGATCGCTCACATGCACGGAACCTGGCTCTGCCACACGCCCTAAATCGTTGCGGAGCAAATCTACAATCATCACATTCTCAGCGCGCTCTTTAGGATCAGCCACAAGCTCTGCTGCCAAGCGTGCATCTTCATCTTGATGACGACCACGAGGTGAGGTTCCTTTCATCGGGCGCGTAGACAAAGTGCGTGTTGCGGGCTGCCAATGAAAAAATAACTCAGGCGATACCGAAGCAATTTGCCCTTCGCCCCAATCCAAATACAAACTAAAACTACCCGGTTGCGCGTTATACAGAGCACGGAATAAACCGAGCGCATCGCCCGCAAAATTACTGAATAATCTTCGGGTGTAATTGGCTTGGTAGTACACCCCATTCCGAATATCTTCACGCAGTTGGGCAAGAGCTTCGTTAAAGCGCTCACGTGAAGTGGCGCTCTTCCAATGTCCTACTTCAAAGGGTCCGGGTAGCGCACCCCCTGATATGGGCTGGGCCTCATTAAACACTGCAAACAAAGCATACGGGCCAATCACTTCATCATTGACCAATAAATCAGGATCAAAGGCGGGGCTGGCCTCATAGGCCACAAAACCTAATACCCAATGGCCACGCTCCGCTGCCTCACGCGCCGCACTGACGGTGCTGACAACCTGATCCAAACGATCCGCTCGAATGACTTCTAACGGCCAGTCAAAGCGATAAGTCCATCTCCGGCCGTCAGGTAAATGAAAATCTAATTCAGCATTCATGCAGAACGCCACCGTCTAATTTCAACACGCGATCCATTCTGCGAGCCAGATCCATATCGTGCGTGACTAAGACCACGCTCACATTTAAATCACGATTGAGTTCAAGCATCAAATCAAAGGCAGCTTGCGCACTCTCACGATCTAAGTTTCCCGTGGGCTCATCCGCTAATAAACAAGCGGGTGCGGTCACTAACGCGCGTGCAATCGCAGCACGCTGGCGCTCGCCGCCC
>CAIVHB010000138.1 GCA_903905585.1 uncultured Ferrovum sp.
CCGATCTGCTCGGATATGGTTTCTCAGCATTGCGATGAAATTGATGTTCTTCGCGACACAAGTGATCGACTTGCTCAAAGAATTGAACGCCTTGAAGCACGCTTAAAAGCCAAAACCAACCCTTATTGAGATCAAACATGGGTCTGTTCCGATTGATACGAATTATTTGGGTGGCCTGGCGTTATCGTCTAGATAGTTTGGTCTTCATTCCCATGCCCCTGTCTCTGCTGCTGCGTTTACCTCGCGGGGGGGCGGAAAGCATCTCTTACGCACCCAGAGGGACGCGCCTGAGATTAGCGCTTGAGGGTTTAGGCCCGATCTTTGTAAAGCTGGGTCAAGCCCTTTCCACACGCAGAGATTTATTACCAGTCGACATTGCAGATGAATTAGCGCTCTTGCAGGATCAGGTCCCCCCGTTCTCGTGGGCTGCTGCTAGTAAGGTCTTAGCCGATGTTTACGGTCCTGATTTGGGGCAGGTCTTTCAATACTTTGACGAAAAACCAATCGCCAGTGCATCGGTAGCGCAGGTTCATTTTGCCAAGCTGTTAGATGGTCGTGAAGTTGCAGTTAAAATTTTGAGGCCCGGAATTGCCTCGGTCATTGCCCGAGATCTCAATCTTATGCGCACAGCAGCGCGCGTGCTTGAATCACTTCCGGGTGGAAGGCGCCTGCGCCCTCGTGAAGTGGTGGAGGAGTTTGCCCGCCATTTGCGGGATGAGCTGGATTTGCTGATCGAAGCATCGAATGCCAGTCAACTGCGTCGAAACTTCATCGAAGGTAATTTATTGCGCATTCCAGAGGTGTATTGGGATTGGTGCGATCACCAAGTCATGGTGATGGAGCGGATGATTGGAACACCGGTATCCAAAGTAGACATCCTGCGTGCAAAGGGGATAGATATTCCCAAACTGGCCAAGGATGGGGTAGAAATATTTTTTACCCAAGTATTCCGGGATGGTTTTTTTCATGCTGATATGCATCCCGGCAATATATTTGTGGCAGATGATGGAGTGTGGATCGGCCTGGATTTTGGAATTGTTGGGGCCTTAGAACAGAGAGATAAGGATTATTTAGCGCAAAATCTGATAGGTTTTTTTCGTCGGGATTACCGCCGCGTGGCCGAAGCGCATCTTGAGGCAGGCTGGGTTCCTGCAGATACCCGAGTAGAAGAATTTGAGCGCGCCATTCGTTCGGTATGTGAGCCAATCTTTGATCGCCCATTAAAAGAAATTTCATTTGGCCGAGTATTGCTGCGGCTATTTCAAGTTTCACGCCGCTTCCAGATGGAGGTTCAGCCACAGTTAGTGTTGTTGCAAAAAACCTTGCTGAATATTGAGGGCCTTGGGCGGGACCTCGATCCCGAGCTCGATCTATGGAAGACGGCCAAGCCTTTTCTGGAACGCTGGATGAATGAGCAGGTGGGGTGGAGACGGGCGGTGAAGGAGCTTGAAAAAGAAGGCCCGCATTGGGCCTATTTGCTACCGCAACTTCCCCGCTTAGCCTCACGCTATCTGGAAGAGTCCAGTCAACGTTCAAACCAGCAAAATTTGATAGAAGAATTGATTGCTGAACAAAGGCGGCTCAGCCGATGGGTGTATTTGCTGCTTGGTGCTTTGAGTGGTTTGGCTTTTGCCGAATTTTTGGCTTGGCTTATTCGTTAAAGGAC
>CAIVHB010000139.1 GCA_903905585.1 uncultured Ferrovum sp.
GGATTCACTTTGCACATAGTTGGTCAGCGCATCGATGGCCAAAAAGCTCTTGGTCCGTGCGGTCGCCTTGGCCAGCTCTTCGATCTGGTTGTAAAGCGCCTCGGGCAGGCGGACGTTGATGGTTTTGGTAGTCATGGCTGTAACACTCCTAAGTACGTGTAATACAACACACTATCCATTTCACAAAGCCAAAGGTCAAGGCGGACGGCATCTTCCCTGAGCAATAGACCCTCAGAACCAGGGTAATCCCCCCTTTTTACGGGGGTGTGAGAAGTAGAAATATTTAGAAACTTCGAGAATGGCAGGCCTTGCTGACAAACTTGACCGCATTGCCAAACCTACACACATCAACAAGACCACCATCTCACGCTCTTCAAGTTCCTCAAGATTCGCTGGGCCACGTCTCATTATTGAGAGTCAGGAAGAATGCCCCGGGCTGATGCTTTTTTTGATTCACAAGTGCGTATCCTACCTTGTGAACCGTACTTCCCCATCTTGGTTTCCAGTGCGCTTCAAATGACCAGATGGCGTCATAGGCTTCTGCCTTATGAAGAAATGTATTCCAAGTAGAGTTGAGGTGCCCAAAAGGGAGATCAGGCACGCTACCCAGTGGGTCATATACGCGTTCGCGGCTTTCAATTTCATTGATGGAAAGTTCTTCAATTAAATGCGCTACGTCAACAGAAAACTCCTCATCAGAGGATTTAGGCCTTGGATTGAAGTTCATATATAAAATCACAAGATACTTATATAACGCATAGGGCCACACCACCACGACGAAAAGTGCCGTGAGAGGGATGACGATGGATTCAAGTAGGCGTTCTTTCCATTCAATACGATGGCGAGGGGATGAGTGAAATAGGGCTTTAAGGGTAGAGGAATGTTTCCGGGGCTCTCGGATCCGATGCGTGGTGTAAAGGATCACTAAGGTTAAAAAACCTAATGCCAGATAACTATAAAAATAAATCACCTTGCGTCTCCTGAGCTTTTAAGGCTTCTTTTGATTCGATTCTTTCTATGATTTTTTCTAAAGAAAACGAGGTTTTTTCGGGGACGGTGTTTTCTCGGATGGTCGTACTTGTGATGACTCCCTTGCTGACTTCGATCATCAAATCGTATTCGAAGGAGCTGCCGTATTCTCCATGATCATAATCGAGACGATTTCCATAGGGTAGGCGAATCGTCCCGGTATACCAATGGGCAAAGACTCTTTTAGGGAAGCCAGGGAAGATGTCTTCCAGGGTTGCGAACCTACTACTGAATGCTGATGTTCCATTGGATAAGCATCCATCAATACCAATGAGGTAGAGCCGGTCGTGAATGATGACCCATTTACCTTCATAACCACGCCAGAGTGCCGAGCTAGTTTCAACAAACTTTGGGCGAATTCCAGTCAGCTCAAAATAGTCCTCCAATGGGTTGGTGCACATTGAATATTCTCTATTTTGGTAGTGCAGGCGCTCTGGGAATTGGTCGGTCATGGGATGTTCTCTCCGATAAACAGATTGAAATCTGATGGTTTTTGATAGGACTGAATTAATAGTCCCCCCGGATGGGCTCATATGGTGAGCCAGGGAGAGAAGACAATTTGAACACCCACAACACACTGGTTGTTATTATGACAAAATCATCAAGATCCATTACAGAGAATAATGAGTCTGTCGCAACCAAAAAGACATTGTTTCAGCGGGTTGGAGATTTCTTAGAGAGCAAGGTTTAGATTTCAATAACTTGAGATGTCACCTAAAAAAATGAACCTGGAACTTCCAGATAATCTAGAAGAAATTAAGAACGCCGCGATAGAAAACTTTTGGACTAAAAGTGGCGAAGCTCCTGATTTAACGCAGCTTCAAGAGTGGCTTGAGGATGAGGGGTGGAACATTGTGGTTTCGGGAATGTATGGCCAATGTCTATGGGTGGAAACCCTAGCCGATCAGTGGTTTTATGATCAAGCAATCATAGAAGACTCAGACATAAAAGATACTGCTGAAATAACGGATCAAAACAGAATCCAACATGCAAAGAAACGAGCAGAGTATGCCCACAGTGAATCTGACGATACTGTCCATCTAGTAGAACTTAGTAAAAGTGGATATGAGCCTGTTTATTTGGTCTGCCTGGTTTTGGGCAGAGGGCAAGGAGGTTGGGAAGTAGAATGGGAAGGGCTTTTTGCAAACATTGAATCTTATCTTTCAAAATTTGATGGGATGCTTTTGCTTGGCAAAGAAGAGCTCACGGATTTCCAAATTCTTAGCCTATGGCAAAAGTAATAGTTCGAATTAATATATTGCGGATTCAACTTCGAAGTGCAACGCGGATTAATGAATCATGGCCTCCATCCACCCTCCCATTTCATCCTTTGCTGTGTTGAGTCCTGGTGACTATCGGGAGAGGGATGTGTTGTCTCTGTTGGAAGTGGGCTTGCCTGCGGGGTTTGATGTGTTTCATCAGGTGAGTTGGTCATCGGTGCATGAAGGGCAGCAGCGGTATGGGGAGTTGGATGTGGTGGTGCTGTCGCCGATTGGTCATGTGACTTTGTTGGAAGTGAAGGCAGGGTCAGTGGATTTATCTGATGCGGGGATGTTTAAGACCTATCGGGGTGCGGCTAAGAATATCGGGAGTCAGATTAAGACGCAGTTCTCGGCTTGGTTAGCACGGTTGAATGAGGCGGGATTGACGGACCAGGGGGTAAAGTTGTCTCACTTCTTGGTCTTGCCAGATCAGAAGGTAGAGGTAGGAACGATTGCATTTCCGCGTGATCGGATCATTGATGCCTCTGAGATGGATGGGCTATGTACTTTGTTGAAAAAGGCATTGGTGCAGTTGCCGGATACGTCGGTGGATCGGGCGCGTGTACAGGCATTTATTGAAAATCGTTTGAAGTTGATTCCAGATGCAGCCGTGCATGTGGGGCAGGCGAAGGCGGCGAGTACTCGATTGGCAGAAGGGTTAGCGACATGGGTGCCTAGGGTGGTGCATCAGTGTGGGGTGTATCGGATTTCAGCAACGGCGGGTTCAGGTAAGACGCAGTTGGCGTTGGCGTTGATGAAGAAGGCGATGAGTTTAGGGCAGCGTTGTGCGTACGTGTGTTTTAACCGACCGCTTGCGGATCATATTGCGCGGGTGGCGCCGAGTCAGTGCGAGGTATCGTCTTTCCATCAGTTGAGTGCAGAGCATTTTGAACGTGTAGTGGGTGTGCCTGATTTTACGGAAGAGGACATCTTTACGGTGATGGCTGCGCGTTACATTGAGGATTCGGCGCGTTTTGATGGAGTCCTAGACCTGTTGATTTTGGATGAGGCACAGGACTTTGAGTCAGAGTGGTTAGAGGCCTTGCATGCGCGTCTGAAGTCTTCGGGGAGTTTGTACGTCCTGCTAGATGAGGAGCAAGCTTTGTATGTGCGGGCACCCTTTGAGGTGCAGGGTGCGGTAGAGATTTCCTGCCAGGACAATTTTAGAAGTCCTAAAAGTATTGTGGAGGTGATCAATCAGTTACGTTTGACCTTTTTGCCAGTTGAGGCCAAAGCCCCGCATGCGGGAAAGATCCCTGAGTTTGTGGTGTATGGAGATGCGGCTTCGGGTGGAGTGCGAGAGGTGGGAAATGCCGTTGCCCAGTTAATTGAAGATGGCTTTAGTTTGGATCAGATTACGGTATTGAGTTTTGCGGGACGCACGCGTTCTCGGATTCTGGATTTAGATGAAGTGGGTGGGCATCGCTTACGCAAGTTCACGGGGGTTTTTGATCGTGCTGGGAATGCAGTGTGGTCTGAGGGTGAGTTGCTGGCGGAAACGATCTATCGGTTTAAGGGGCAGTCTTCTCCTGCGGTGGTGTTGTGCGAGATTGATTTTGAAATGCTGACGGATAAGGACTTACGCAAGTTGTTTGTAGGCTTTACCCGTGCGCAAATGCAGCTGACGTGCGTGATCTCGGAGCGAGCTTCCGTTCTTCTGGCAGCGCGCTTGAATGATGAGTAAGGCGCAGCAGGTCTATTACCTGACCGGAATGGGCGGACGTTTAGATACAGGTTTGGGTCGGGGTTTGTTGAGTAGAGGGTGGAATGTTACGGGTAGGGAATTGGTTGGAGAGTTTAGAGATTTAGATTTCCAAGAGCAGATCGATTTGGTAGCGGGTGATTTACAGTCTGAGTTTTGGAGTGAGGATGCGCGTGTCATTGCCAATTCTTTTGGTGCGTATTTGTTCCTGCATGCCCAAGCACAGATGGAGCCTTATATCGGTCAGGTGATCTTGTTGTCTCCCATTGTGGGGAGCTTCTCTAGTGAAAAAATCATGATGGGTTTTATGCCGCCGCGTGCGCTGAAGTTAATGGAGCTGATTCAGCGGGGTGCATTTCATGCTCCCAACAGGTGTGAGATTCACGTGGGATCGGAAGATTGGCAGAGCAATCCAGAGAATGTGAGTACGATGGGTTCGATGTTAGGGATAGATGTCACTGTTGTCCCTAACGCGGGGCATATGCTGCCCAAAGAATATGTGGGCGACTTGTTAGATCGCTGGCTTAATGGATAACTCGGATAGTTGAACTATTGTTTGCAATTTCATTTAGATAAATTGCTCATTGAACTTCCCCGGGTTTGCGGATGAATGAGCCCCCTGAAAGTCAGTACCACCGACATACCTTAAAATTGCAATGAGCAGTATGGCTATATCTTCAGTAAGACCTGATCGGGTTGAAGTAATCACCGCCACCCCCACCAACCGTTGTCCTTGAACCATACTCGACAATAATTATTGACTGGCTCACAATACGAGCCTGCCGCAGTTTAATATGTGGTTATATTCATCTAATCCATTGCCTCAAACAGGGTTAAAAATCCAAAAATCCGAGAAACTTCAGAATCCACTCCCCACAAACCTATTAGATCTTCCGCTGAATAAAATGGTTAAGCACAGTGCTTTGCCATCAGGCATTGCTAGATCATCGCGTAAGGTCAAGAAAGTACTCAAATTTGAAGAACAATTAGACGTATCGATTAACTTTAGTAATAAAACCCTCTAGCAGTCCCAATACAACATGTTGCTTTCAACCTAAGAGACTCAATAATGTCTGAACTCACCATTAGCTGCCCAAACTGTAAATGTGAGATTCCATTGACTGACACCCTGGCTGCGCCAATGTTGGAAGAGAATCGCAAACAGTATGAAACTCAGCTTGAAGTTGAAAAAGTCCGTATTCAAAGTGAAGAAGCTGAGAAAGCTAGATCACTTCTATCTCTTGAGATTAAAGAAAAAGCCAGCAAGATTGAATATTTGCAGCAGTTAGGGGAAGAACGAGATCAAAAACTGGCACAAGCACA
>CAIVHB010000140.1 GCA_903905585.1 uncultured Ferrovum sp.
CGACTGGTGCAGTCTGGACTGACATGGCGTACCGTAGTGTGATGGTCTAGATGCATGCGTTTACGCGGTAAGTAAGCACCGTCTAAATCCACATGCGCGCCTGGGGCGTTGAGATTAATGCGCAAATCTTCGCGGCCAATCAATCCGCCTAAAGCCAAGACCACCGAATGGTACTGCGCTCTCGCTGCAACCTCCACTTCGGTATCGGCCAAATGAATGGCACGCGCACCCTCAGTTTGTAATTTAACATGGGTGAGGTCAGCATCTTGATCCAAAGTCACGCGAGTCAATACTTGAGCAAACGTAGCCTCGTTATGAAGTGCGATATGTTGTTCAATCAAGGTGGCTTGAGCACCTTCTCCCAGATGAATGGCGCTAGCCGGAAAGACACTGTGCCCGGCACAAGCTGAAACAAATAGCACTAAGACGGGAGTATTTATTTTGATGCCAGCAGGAATATTGAAATCCAGTCCGTCTTCACTGAGAGCCAAACCCAATGAGACCAGAGCGCTCGAATGTTGGGAACTTATCGGAAGTCCATCCTCAGGACGATCTGCCAAACTTGAGGACAATGCACCCGCTCTGACCCCAACGGGTAAACCATGCTTTGATAAAGCAGGCGCAAAGCGTCCATCTACAAAGACTAAGCGATGCTCTGCTTGAGGCAGGACAGCAGGTTCTAAAACTTGCGCCAAAGAAGGATCAGCATGCTCATACTCATTTATTAAAGGCAGCGGTTTTTTTTCTAACGCAGCAAGACTGGTGTATTTCCAGTTTTCTTGACGTGTGGTGGGTAGACCGAGTACCAAAAACTGTTCTAAGGCTTTTTTGCGCTCGGAATCCAGTTTAAGGTTGCCCGCTCCCGGGAGTCCGCTTTCTACGCGCGCAAACTCGTCAGCAAAAAACTGGCTAGCGGAATCGCTCACTACGCCGCTCCTTTGCTAGGTGCATCTTTCTGATCACCGGTTAGCCAAGCATAGCCTTGACGCTCCAATTCTAAAGCCAGATCAGGTCCACCCGATTTAATGATGCGGCCTGCTGAAAGTACATGCACAAAATCAGGGGTGATGTAATCTAACAAACGCTGATAATGCGTGACCAAGATCATGGCCCGATCGGGGCTACGCAAACTATTCACGCCTTTAGACACGACTTTAAGGGCATCAATATCTAATCCAGAGTCTGTCTCGTCTAGCAATGCGAGTGTGGGCTCCAACATAATCATTTGTAGAATTTCATTGCGTTTTTTTTCGCCACCGGAAAAACCTTCATTGACGGCGCGATACAACATCTTTTCGTCCATTTCCATGAAGCGCACTTTTTCTTTCACTAGACTCAAGAAGTCCATTGCATCAAGTTCTTGCAAACCTTGATGACGGCGGCGCGCGTTCACAGCAGCTTTAAGCAAATAAATGTTGCTGACCCCGGGGATTTCAACAGGGTATTGAAAAGCCAAGAAAACCCCATCGCGCGCGCGATCTTCAGCAGGCATATTGAGCAAATCTTTTCCCTGGTACATCACAGAGCCACCCGTAATTTCATAACCGTCGCGTCCGGCAAGAATACTGGCCAGCGTACTTTTTCCTGAACCGTTGGGGCCCATTACCGCATGAATTTCTCCCGCATTCACCGTGAGGTGAATGCCTTTGAGAATAGGTTTGCCGTCAACTTCGGCTGTGAGATCTTTAATTTGCAGCATTGTATTTTCCGGATTCTTTAATTAGATGAATTTTTGATGCGCTGGATTCTTAAGTTTTTAAGGCTTGGCGCTTAGCCTACCGAGCCTTCTAAGCTCACCCCGAGAAGCTTCTGTGCTTCAACCGCAAACTCCATTGGGAGTTCTTTGAAGACTTCCTTACAAAAACCATTCACAATCATGGATACCGCATCCTCAGGCGAAAGACCGCGTTGGCGGCAGAAGAACATTTGGTCTTCACTAATTCGGGATGTAGAGGCTTCATGCTCAACCGTGGCTGTGGGCTGCTTTACTTCGATATAGGGAAAGGTGTGGGCTTGGCATTTTTCACCGAGTAATAGTGAGTCGCACTGGGTGTAGTTACGAGCACCTACTGCCGATTTTGCCACCCGCACCAAACCCCGGTAGGCCTGTTGTCCAAAGCCCGCGGAAATTCCTTTTGATACGACCGTGCTTTTAGTGTTTCGACCAATGTGGATCATCTTGGTACCCGTATCTGCTTGCTGACGATGATTGGTCAGCGCTACTGAATAGAATTCACCCACTGAGTGATCGCCTTTGAGGACCACACTGGGATATTTCCAAGTGATGGCAGAACCGGTTTCTACTTGGGTCCATGAAATCTTGGCGTGATCGCCACGACACTCCCCGCGCTTCGTCACAAAGTTATAGATTCCCCCTTTGCCGTCTTTATCGCCGGGGTACCAGTTTTGTACGGTGGAATATTTGATCTGCGCTTTTTTCATCGCGACTAATTCCACTACTGCTGCGTGTAATTGGTTCTCATCACGCATAGGAGCCGTGCAGCCTTCCAAATAGCTCACATAAGCGCCTTCGTCAGCAACAATTAAAGTACGCTCAAATTGACCCGTGTTTTTGGCATTGATACGGAAATAGGTAGAGAGCTCCATCGGGCAGCGCACCCCGGGTGGAATGTAGCAAAAAGAGCCATCTGAAAATACCGCAGAATTTAGTGCTGCATAAAAATTATCGCCCACTGGAACGACAGAACCGAGGTATTGTTTAATCAATTCGGGGTGAGTGTGAACCGCCTCAGAAAAACTGCAGAACACAATCCCCACTTCAGACAATTTGTCTTTGAAAGTAGTCGCAACTGAAACGCTATCAAAAACGGCATCTACTGCCACCCCAGCCAAGATCGCACGCTCATGTAAGGGAATACCCAGCTTCTCATAAGTTTTGAGGAGTTCGGGATCGACTTCATCCAAGCTTTTAGGGCCATCCTTCTGAGACTTAGGCGCAGCGTAATAAATCATGTCCTGATAATCAATGGCAGGGTAATGCACATTGGCCCACTCAGGAGGGGTCATGGTGAGCCAATGGCGGTATGCGGCAAGTCGCCATTCCAACAACCATTCGGGTTCATTTTTTTTGGCTGAAATTAGGCGCACGACGTCTTCTGATAACCCTCGTGGGATGACATCCATTTCAAGCAGGGTTTCAAAGCCATGCTCATAGTCTTTGCTGATGATTTCGTCTATGGTGCTTTGTGCTTCAGACATCTCAATTCTCCTGATGGCCGTGCGCTTAAGCGCTGACTGCCGGGTGCGTTAAGTCCGGTGCGGACTTTACAAAATGAATGGGTTGCGATGGAGGGGCGGCCATTTCTGCGAGGCTGACTTTTGCCAGCGCCTCTTGGACTGCCTGACTGATGCGTTGCCAATTGGTTTTGACAGAGCATTTTGATTCGCGCACACAAGCTCCGGGGCTACTACCACACTCGGTTAAGCCGATAGGACCTTCCATGGCTTGCAAGATATCGGCCATTGAAATCTGTTGTGCAGGACGTGTAAGCAGATAGCCACCCTTGGTGCCGCGCTGTGACCGCAAAAGTCCTGCCTTAGAGAGCGTTTTTAGAACCTTGAGGGCAGTCTGGGGACTGATGCCCACCTCATTGGCAAGCTCACTAGCCGCATGGACCTCACCTGGGTTTTGAGCCAGAAAGTTCATGATGACCGTTGCATAGTCGGTGAGTTTGCCCATTTTGAGCATGGTGGCCGCCGTTTCAATGAATAAATTGTATAGTGGACTATTATAGTCCCATATATCGTTCTGTTGCTATAGGCGTCTGCTACACTGATCTGCTTATACTTGAATGGGGCATTCAGAACCCCACCTTAGGATTTCACCGCTTTTACTGGAGTATTCATCATGGTGCCTCACCTCACCACCGCACTAACCGGACCACTTCTCACGCTAGAAACGAAAGTTTTAGGGGCCATGCCCGAGATTGAGCATTGGTTCAGGCAACAGTGGATGGAGCACGCCGCTCCTTTCTATGCCTCAGTTGATTTACGTAATAGCGGGTTTAAGTTAGCCCCAGTCGACACCAATTTGTTCCCTGCTGGCTTTAATAATTTACGAGAAGAGTTTCACCCTCTCGCAATCCAAGCATTGATGTCTGCTGTTGAAAAACTGTGCCCCGAAACAGAACGTCTTTTGTTGATCCCTGAAAATCACACCCGCAATCAGTTTTATCTGCAAAATTTGGCTGTATTGCGCAGCTTGATCGCGCGCACTGGCGTGCAGGTAAGGATCGGTTCCCTGCTTCCCGATCTGGAAGGGCCCATGCCGGTGAGCCTACCCAATGGAGATACCTTGCTTCTTGAGCCCGTGCAAAGAACCGGCAACCGGCTCCACCTAGGTGACTTTGATCCCTGTGCCATTTTGCTCAACAACGATTTGTCTGGCGGAGTACCTCCTATACTTGAGGGATTGCAACAACGCCTCATCCCTCCCACTTGGGCGGGCTGGAATCGCCGCCGCAAATCACGTCACTTTGCAGCTTACGATCGAGTTGCGGAAGACTTTGGACGATTATTGGATATGGACCCTTGGTTCTTTAATCCATTATTTTCGACATGTGGTCGCGTAGATTTTGCTTCACGCACAGGTGAAGACTGCCTGGCTACGAATGTAGAGGAATTATTGGCACAGATTCGCGAAAAATACCGCGAGCATGAAATCACCCAAGAGCCCTTCTTAATTGTAAAGGCTGATGCTGGAACTTATGGCATGGGTATCATGACCGTAAAAAGCCCTGATGATGTGCGCAATCTCAATCGCAAACAACGCAACAAAATGGCTGTAGTGAAAGAAGGGATGGAAGTTCATGAAGTCCTTATTCAGGAAGGCGTATATACCTTCGAGCAAATTGACGAAGGGGTGGCTGAGCCCGTTGTTTATATGGTGGATCACTATGTAGTTGGCGGTTTCTACCGCGTTCACACAGGCAGAGGACAAGATGAAAACTTGAACGCCCCAGGAATGCATTTCGTTCCATTAGCCTTTGATGAAACTTGCCAAGCACCCGATCACGCGCTAAGCCTGAGTTCCCCTAATCGCTTTTACACCTACGGGGTCGTCGCGCGCCTTGCCTTACTGGCTGCAGCCTTAGAATTAGAAGATATGGAAGCTGAAATTGAGCGAGAACTTGATGAAAGAGCCCCCGCACCTCTGCTGATTTCCTAGACCAAAAGTTGTTGATTACAGTTGATTTAACCCTATGCGCCTAGCCCTCATCATTGACCCTTTAGAATCGCTGAAACCAGCAAAAGACTCGAGCATTGCCATTTTTCGTGCTGCAACGGAAAAGGGTCATGTAGTCAGTTCTATGGCTGCTGGTTCTCTTTTGTTGCGCGAAGGAGTGGTCTTTGGCAGAGCTCAACAACTGCATATTGCCGCCAGAAATTCTTCTCAATGGTGCACACCCCAAGATGAAAAGCTTGTCGCTTTGAGGGATTATGATGCCGTACTCATGCGTCAAGACCCTCCCTTTGACCTTGAATATTTATACAGCACTCACCTGCTTGAATTAGCTCAGGAAAATGGCGCGCTTGTTTACAATAATCCTAGCGCCTTGCGCGATCACAATGAGAAATTGGCCGCAACCCGCTTTTCACAATTCACGCCTGCCACCCTTGTAGGAAGAGAGGCGCGGTACTTTCGTGAGTTTTTGTTGGAGCATCAAGACATCATTGTCAAACCTTTAGACGGGATGGGTGGGAGCTCTATTTTCCGTATTCGTGAAGGCGATCCAAATACCAGTGTGATTCTTGAAACGATTACACGATGCGGCACTGAAACTGTCATGGCACAGGCCTATCTGCCCGCCATCGTAGAGGGCGACAAACGCGTCTTGGTGGTAGATGGGGTGCCGGCCCCTTTTTCATTAGCCCGAATTCCTGCCGCCGGTGAAACCCGAGGCAACTTAGCTGCGGGCGGCCGCGGTGAAGCGCGGCCCTTGACCGAGAGAGACAGAGAGATTGCTGAAGTAGTGGGTGCCTATGCAAGGACGCAGGGATTACTGCTAGTAGGTCTAGACATTATCGGTGAGCATCTCACCGAGGTGAATGTCACCTCTCCCACCTGCATGGTGGAAATCCGCGATCAAACGGGGTTTGATGTTGCTGAGCAATTAGTGTGCGCCTTAGAAAGAATACTTGGCGAGAAAAAACCAGGCATGAAAAATCAGGTCTAGAGCACATCTTGAATAAGTCTTCATTATCCCTATCACGCCGCAACTGGCTTATCCAAGCGAGTTCTTTGATGGGTGCGGCAGGAATTGGCGCAGTCACGGGCTGCAGTAGCGAACCTTTTGCCCATTTTGAAGCAACAGCTTTTTCAGCTCCGGCACAGCTTGCAATATGGGGCTTACAAGACGCCACCCGAGCTAAGCTTGCCAAGAAAGTCTGGAAGAAGCTGAATGAAATGGATGAAGAGGTATTGCAAGCACACCTTACTCCAGAAGTTGATTTTCAGATGCGTGGGGCGGCTCTGGATGAAGCAGCTTCGATCCTTCAGTCACGCGAACTTGACGGCGCCTTATTAAGTATCGGCGAGCATGTTTTAGCGCTGGGAGAGCGCGGATACCGGCCTTGGCATGTGGGCGTTCCCAACCCCATCAATCTTAAACCCCTTCTGAGTTTTGACTTATTCTCGGATGAACGGCTCATCACACTCGGGCAATACGCTGCTTACCGCCAGAAAGAAGACGATCAAATAGTCAGCAAAACCTTCGAGAGTGAAGTAGGAGATTGTGCAAGTTGCTCGGTCATATTGCGAGGCTCTGGCGGTGCACGTTTAGCAAAAATTGCCACACAACTATATGCCAGCAGCAAGGCTGATTGGCCTGCAGTAATGAAGCGTGAAGGCTTAGATACCGTTCTCTGGGTGAGCAAAACAGGCCGCTATGAAGCCACCAAAAACTTTGCCAGCCGCACCATCATGGTGGATTCCCGCGACTCCCTCACCATTATTTAATATTAGACGTGCGATTCAGGGCAATATCGCAAATTCTCTGGCAGAGCGCTGGAAAAGATAAACCACTGACTGCAGCGGATTGAGGTAGCAAACTCATGGCTGTCATTCCTGGCAGTGTATTCGCTTCTAAACACCATAAGCCGCCATTGGCATCGCGCCTAAAATCTATGCGACAGTAATCTCGAAGCTTCAATGCCTGTGCGACAGTCGCCCCTAATAGCTGAATTTTGGCAGTCTCTGCTTTACCAATTTCAGCAGGAAAAACCTCAATTGCGCCTCCAGGTTGATACTTGGCTTCGTAGTCAAAAATCTCACTGCGGGTCAGAATAATTTCCCCAACCGCCAGTGGCTTACCATCCAAAATGCCCACCGTTAATTCTCGGCCAGGAATAAATTGCTCTACCAAAACTTCATCGTCGTGTTGAAACGCGAGCGCTATCGCTTTGGGTAATTCTGCTGGTGAACGCACTATTGAAAGCCCAACAGTTGATCCCTGTTTGCTTGCCTTAACAACAACAGGCCAGCCAAGCGTCAACGCTACAGTGTTGGCATCGACTGGCGCCATCAGCCATTCGGGGGTGGGAACGCCTGCCTGGCGCATTAAACGCTTGGCGATATCCTTGTCCATCGCGCATGCACTTCCAATCACACCACTAGCAGTGTAAGGAAGTCCGCGCAAATCTAACAAAGCCTGTAAGCGGCCATCTTCACCCGCCCCACCATGCAGGGCGACAAATACGAGATCAAGGCCATCCAATGCGGGATCAGCAAAAAACGCTGCTGGATCCTCCGCAAGTTTTCCTAGGCCCCCCAGACTATGAGGAGCCGAAGCAGAGACCCCAGCCGAAAAGAGTTTTTCTTCCTGATCACGAGTCAAAAGGCCCGTAGCGGTATCTATAGAACTTACTTTGTGCCCAAGAGAACGCAAGGCTTTGACTACCTGAGCGGCACTGGCTATCGAAACATCTCTTTCTGAACTCGCTCCACCGAAGAGAACTGCAATGTTCAGTTTGCGTTCACTGCTCATTTCGCCACCATTAAGCAGAACGCGAGCGCTAAGCGCTTAATGCGCTTCGTGCTAAACTCATTGAAGATTATTTGACCACTTGTAAAACTCTGATTACTCATGTCTGCCCGATCTCATCTCATCATTGCCACCCGGGAAAGTCGTCTCGCCTTGTGGCAAGCCCACCATATGCGGGACCGTTTAGCTGGATTATATCCAGAGGCTCGCCTCGAAATACTAGGAATGACAACAACGGGCGATCAAATTCTAGATCGCACCTTAGCCGCTGTGGGGGGTAAAGGGCTCTTCGTTAAGGAATTAGAGGTGGCCATGCGCGAAGGTCGAGCGCATTTTGCAGTTCACAGCTTAAAGGATGTACCCATGGTACTGCCTGAAGATTTTGATATGATTTTCACGGGGCCACGGGAAGACCCGCTAGACGCCTTTGTCAGTAACGATTATCCCGATCTGCAAAGCTTGCCTAAAGGAGCAGTAGTGGGTACTTCTAGTTTGCGTCGGGAAAGCCAGCTTAGAGCGCGTTTCCCTCATCTCGAAATTCGTTCACTACGCGGTAACCTTGATACCCGATTACGCAAACTAGATAGCGGCGAATATCAGGCGATCTTGCTCGCCGCAGCAGGGTTAATGCGCTTGGGTCTGGCGGATCGTATACGTACCCGGCTTAGTTTAGAAGACAGCATTCCTGCTGTGGGGCAAGGTGCTCTGGGAATCGAGTTCTTGAAGGATGATCTTGAGACACGCACTGCACTGGAACCTTTGATCGATCCTGCTACAACCTCTCGCGTCTCAGCTGAACGAGCATTCTCTCGCCGTCTAGCAGGGAGTTGCGATGTACCGCTGGGCGCGCATGCGATTCTTCATGGCGAAGAAATGCATATCGAAGGCTTCGTTGCTGCTGTAGATGGCTCAAAGCTTTTGCGCGAATCAGTTCGGGGAAGTTCTTCGCAAGCCGAAAGCTTGGGTACTCAACTCGCAGAGGTTCTCCTTGCCCAAGGCGCTGCTGAAATTCTAGGTGATCGTGTTCCCCATATTTAAGTTTCCGGTATGACCGCAGGCCCAGACTCGCGCCCGCTAGTCGGGCGACAAATTCTGATTTGTAGACCGGCGGGACAAGATCGCCCTCTGGCAGAACACCTGGGCTCGCTGGGTGCTGAAATCTTTTCCTACGCAGGAATGACCATTTCACCTTGCGAACATTCACAGGAAACTCAACAGCACCTTAAGCATTTGCTCGAATATCAATGGGCCGTATTTGTAAGTGCTAATGCAGTTGAGTTTGGATTAGAGGCTATCTCAAAGCATGGCCCTTGGCCAGCTCATCTTCGCTGCGCAGCCATTGGCAAGGCAACGGCTTTCAGACTTGAACAAGCAGGACGAGGGCCAGTTATTCGCCCCCAGGGAAGCGAAGACAGCGAAGGCTTGCTGCAAACTAAAGCATGGAAAAACCTGCAAGGCCAGCGTGTTCTCATTTTTCGTGGTTTGGGAGGGCGAGAGACCCTGGCTAACGGATTGCGTGCAGCGGGCGCCTTAGTTGATTACGCAGAAGTTTACCAAAGACAAGCACCCAAAGAAGATCCCGGAGAACTTCGTACTCGGGTTAAGTCACATCAACTATCAGCGATATGCGCAATGAGCAGTGAAACCCTGCACAATGTTATTGAGGCCTTTGGTCTAGAATGTTTCCCTAGCTTATGCTCTATTCCTTGGTTGGTGCCACACTCCAAAATTGCTGCTGTAGCTCGGGAGGCAGGAATTCAGCAGGTAATAGAATCACCCGGAAGCGAGCTTCAAGCGGTGAGTGGTGCCCTTATTAACTTTTTTCGATAATTCACTCATGAATTTGTCCGACGATTCTGCGACTCAACAAGACATTCGAGAAATGCCCTTGGCTCAGCAAAGCCCACGCGAGAGAAGACTTATTCGCGAAGTGCGCGCCGCAATAGGGTTGGCTGCGCTTGCTTGTATCTTGACCATCTTTGGAAGCATTGAGGCCCAACGCGAAATTCTAGAGTCACGCACCGATTTACAAAAACAGTTAGCTGATCTTGATTCCTCCAGTGATCATGCCAGAGCTTTAGCCTCCCAAGCACAAAGAGTCACGCAGGATATGGAGGCTAGAATCATTGCTCTGGAAGGTAAAGTGACTGACACTCAGACGCAACAAACCTCCTTAACAGCCTTATATAAAGACCTGTCGATCAATAAGGACGAAATAGTTGTGGCTGAGGTAGAGCAGGCGGTTGCGATTGCAAATCAGGAATTACTGCTTGCGGGTGATGTGCGTTTAGCGATTCGAGCCATGGAAGATGCCGAACGCAGACTAGATCGAATTGACCGCCCTTCCTTGCAGGGCATACACCGAATTGTTGATCAAGATTTACGCCGGTTGCGCTCAATTCCGGTTGCGGATGTTGCTGGGATGAGCCTCCGCTTAGAAAATCTCGCAAATTCTGTTGATCAATTACCTCTTGCAGCTTCTGCTCGACCCAGCTCTGTGCCAAAAGTTAAAGATAAAAAATCTGAAAGTTTTTGGTCGACCCTAAGTGACAAATTGTTGACCGAAATAGGTGAAGCGGTCCGCATTCAGCGAAGCGAAGGCGAGGCTCTGCCTCCCTTGGCTCCCGATCAAACATTTTTCCTACGTCAAAACTTGCGCTTACGCCTGCTCACAGCAAGGCAAGCTTTGCTATCCCACGATGATACAAATTATCGAGGCGACCTCAGGCTCGCCAGTCGTTGGTTAGACAATTGGTATGACAAGCAAGACCGAGGCGTTAAACAAGCCTCTGATTCCTTGCGACTCATGATGGATAGTCCTATCTCCATCAATCTACCTGATGTTGCAGCAAGTTTGAATGCCATTCGCGATCATCGATCAACCCATTTGGCAGGCCATGTTAAATGAGCTCCATCATTTGGATATTGCTGCTGGCAGTCCTTGCAGTCACCACTGCAATACTTACGGCGAATGGCGGTGCCTTTGTACTCTTAGTGTTACCACCTTGGCGCATTGAGCTATCAGTCGCTGCTTTTGTAATTGCTGTATTGCTGCTGATGGTGCTGGGCTTCTTTGTGACCCGCGTGACGGCAGGCACTTTAAACCTTCCTTCCAGCATTCGTGCTCTGCGAATGGGAAGACAACGGGCAAAAGCCCAAGAGGCCGTGCTGTTTGCAGTTCAGTCTTTTTTTGAAGGAAATTATGCACGCGCCGAACAAGCGGCTCAACGCGCCCTCACCCAAGGCGAATCCGTAGGTTTATGTGCCGTCATAGCGGCTCGGTCTGCACATCAACAACGTCGTTTCATAGAGCGCGATCAATATTTAGAAAACTTTCACAGTCTCTTACCTGCTGACAGAATATTGCAGCTGTCTACTCAAGCAGATTTGCTTCTTGATGAACGCCGCCATCAAGAAGCAAATGAAGTGCTTCGTCGAGCGCGGGAAATTGCTCCTCGTAATCAAACCCTTCGACGCCTTACCCTACGGGCCCAAGTATTGATGCGTCAGTGGGACCTGGTGCTTAAATCGCTGCAAAGCCTCGAGGCCTCAAAAGGAATTGACCGCCCTCACGCTGATGCCATCCGTCGGCAAGCCTTGCTGGGCCTATTGGCTCGGCATGGACAGGACACCTCAAGCCTTCGCACTTTTTGGCGTTCACTTTCCAATCGAGAACGCACTGACCGTGCCCTCGTCATCTCTGCGGCGAGTCTATTTATCGGCCTAAAATTGATGGACGATGCACGCACCCTTCTTGAACAAGCACTAGATGAGTCTTGGGATACAGAATTTGCTTTGCTTTACGGCAAGTGCACCAGCTCAAGTATATTGGAGCAGGTCAAGAAAGCTGAGTACTGGCTTAATCAGCATCCCCAAGATGCCGGATTATTATTGAGCTTAGGGCGCTTGTGTCTTCATCAATCACTATGGGGTAAAGCTCAGAACTATTTAGAAGCCAGCCTTGCACTCGAACCTTCGCGTGAAGCCCGAGCCATGCTTGAGGGAATGGGAAGCAACTTAATACCCCGAACCCCAAAGATGCGGCCACTGCCTCCCGATGTGGAGGGGGGTTAAACTTTTTTATTAGGATCTACTGCAATAGTAAAAGGATCTGAGTAAAACTCATCCTCGGGAAGTCCTCTCGAACTCACAAAGCTGCGCTTGCCTGCGTCTACCATCACTGGAGCACCACAAGCATAAACCTGATAGCCCGATAGATCAGCAAAGTCGGCCAGAATCGCTTCATGAACTAAACCTGTGCGGCCAACCCAGTGGTCTTCGGGCAAAGGTTCTGATAAAACTGGAATGAATGTGAAGTGGGGATATTTTGCCTGCCAGCTTCCTGCTTCTTGGGCCATATAGAGATCGCGCAAGCTACGCACCCCCCAGTACAAGACCATTTGACGTAAAGAACCTTGTGCCAAAGCGTGTTGAATCATCCCTTTTATAGGTGCGAAACCTGTACCTCCAGCCATGAACACAACCGGTTTATCCGAATCTTGCCGCAGGAAGAAGGTACCCAAAGGCCCCTCGATACGAAGAATCGTCTTGGGTTTTAGCTCTTCAAAAACATATTTTGAAAAGTTACCACCGGGATAATGACGAATATGCAACTCAACAAAAGCCTCTTCGCTGGGTGTGCTGGCCAAGGAGAAGCTTCGGCGCTTACCATCCTGCATAATGAAATCAATATACTGCCCCGGTAGAAAGTTAAACTTCTCAGTGGCAGGCAACTTAAGGCGTAAAACAGCCACATCATGACTAATTCGTTCGATACTCTCTACACGAACAGGTAATTTACGAACGGCAATATCTTTTACGCCCGAAATCATGCGCGCTTCAATAACGAGATCACTTTTGGCTTTAGCAAGGCAAAATAGTGCTTTGCCGGCAGCGATTTCTTCCTCACTTAAAGCTGAGGATTGATAATCGCCTAAATCGACTTCGCCCGAAACAATACGCCCCTTGCAGGTTCCACATGCACCACTTCTGCATCCGTAAGGTAAGCCGAAACCTTGGCGCAGAGCCCCCTCGAGCAGAGTCTCATTGTCTTGTATTTCGAAGATATGGCCCGCTGGCTGGATAGTGACATGCAGTGACATAAACAGTGATACTCCTGAACTATGAATAAGTTATCGATGCAATCGGAAAGGCTATTGATTGTCGGCACAGGCGATGTAGCTTGGCGCGCGCTTCCTTGGTTATTAAAACGTTTCCGCGTATTTGCGCTCTGCCGCAACCCTGACAATGCAGAACGTTGGCGTCAGGCAGGGGCGATTCCATTGATTGCCGATTTGGATGACCCGAGTTCCTTAAAACGTCTTAAAGGCCTAGCCAATTGGGTTTTGATCACTGCGCCGCCCAACGGTTCCCAACCCAACGACCCACGTTTAAAGCGCCTGCTCGCAACGTTAAGCTCGGCGCGGATAATACCATGCCGGCTGGTTTATATCGGAACCACGGGTGTTTATGGAGACTGTGGCGGCGCAAAAATTGATGAGACGCGTCCGCGCCGAGCCCTGAATGCTCGAGCGCAGCGTCGTGTAGCAGCTGAAAACCTACTCCGCCGTTGGCTAAGCTCTTTTCCTTTATCCCATCGAACTGCAAGTATTTTACGCGCTCCCGGAATCTATGCCTCCGATCGCCTCCCTGTAACGCGCTTATCCGCGGGCACCCCAGCCATACGAGCCGAAGAAGACAGTTATACTAGTCATATCCATGCTGATGATTTAGCAATGGCAGCTTGTTTGGCGCTGTTTCGAGCAAAAGCTGGGCGCGCCTATCATGTTTGCGACAACAGTCAGTTGAAAATGGGGGATTGGTTTGATCTAGTTGCGGCACACTTTGATCTTCCCAAACCTCAGCGGATCACTCGGCAGAATGCTGAAAAAGAACTCCCTGAAAATCTTTACAGTTTTATGCGTGAATCCCGTCGCTTAAGCAACCAACGACTATTAAAAGAACTTAAAGTAAGACTGCGCTTTTCATCTGTTCTGCAAGGTTTAGAGGCAATACCTAAGCTAAAGGGATAGCCAGGATGAGCCAGCCATTTACGCTTCATGAGCCTTACAACTCTTCCTTATTTTTTTAGAAAATATTTATGCCCTCGGCACCCTCCCAACACCGACTAATTGTAATGCTCGCCTGCGCCGCTGGATTTGGCCTACTCAGTACTTGGTGGCTGCACCAGGCTCCGGAGGCAAATGGCCCAACAGCCCTAGATGGTCTTCTTTCCCAGAACAAAGCCCCAAAACCAGCCACAATCTCTCAAGGCGCTCTGATGGCGATTAGCCTGGCAGACCCATCAGGTCATGCTCACACCCTCGCGGAATGGCAAGGGCGGCCAATAGTCATCAACTTCTGGGCAACTTGGTGTTTGCCCTGTGTGGAAGAAATTCCCACCTTGGCAAAATTTGCCATCCAAAAGCAGTTTTCTGATGTTGCAGTCATTGGAATCGCGATGGATTCCCCAAAAGACGTACAGTCCTTCTTAAAATCCCATACTTTGCCCTACAGCATCTTGCAAGAATCTGGGGGAGTCGCCGAAAATCTAGCAAACCGATTAGGAAATCCTGCAGGATCGCTCCCGTTCTCTGCCATTATTAACCGTCGAGGGGTGGTCGTAGAGACCCGCCTAGGCCCATGGAAAGAAGGCGAACTTGAGGCACATGTCTTGCCATTGCTGGCAGGAGACTGATTCGCCCACGACCCACACAAACTGTCAAGCGAATTGATTCTCTCCGGCGTTCGCCGAAATTGTAGACAAATTGCAGAAAATTGCTCACACTTCGTCCCACATTCACTCTACAGTTGGGCGGCTTTAGTGCTGCACGGCAGTTCCTATGGATCTAAGAAAACTAAAAAAACTCATCGACCTCGTTCAGGAATCTGGTATTGCAGAACTTGAAATTACTGAGGGCGAGGAGAAAGTACGTATCAATCGGGTGGGCTCTGGAGTGGTAGGCGGGGTGGTCGTGTCACAAGCTCCTTCCATGATTCACCCCGAATATACTCAACAAGCTGCCCCGCTTCATCACGCATCTGCGGCTGCCCCTCAAGCCCCTGCAGCTGTTGCATCCGAAGGAACCCCTGTCAAGTCTCCTATGGTGGGTACTTTTTACCGAGCACCTTCCCCCGGAGCCGCCGCCTTTATTAATGTTGGCGACACGGTCACTGTGGGACAGACTTTGTGCATTATCGAAGCGATGAAGCTGATGAATGAAATCGAATCTGATGTGGCAGGTGTCGTTACCAAAATTCTCGTTGAATCCGGCCAACCCGTTGAGTACGGTGAGCCGCTTTTCCTCGTTTCGCCCAACTGAGTTACTGCGTAATTTATGTTTGAAAAAGTGCTCATTGCCAACAGAGGCGAAATTGCGCTTCGTATCCAGCGCGCATGCCGAGAACTTGGAATCAAGACAGTGGCCGTGCATTCTGAAGCTGACCGTGAAGCCAAATACGTGCGCCTTGCTGATGAATCCGTTTGTATTGGTCCCGCTTCTTCCGCGCTAAGTTACCTTAACGTCCCTTCAATTATCAGCGCAGCCGAAGTCACGGGAGCAGAAGCCATCCACCCCGGGTATGGGTTCCTTGCTGAAAACGCAGACTTTGCAGAACGTGTAGAAAAGAGCGGATTTGTTTTTATAGGCCCACGTGCTGAAACCATTCGCTTAATGGGAAGCAAAATTAGTGCTAAAGACGCGATGGAGGCCGCTGGCGTCCCTGTGGTTCCCGGTTCAGGCGGAGCACTCAGCGATGACCCGGAAGCCTTGTTAAGCATTGCTGAAAAAATTGGGTTTCCTGTGATCATCAAAGCCTCAGCCGGAGGGGGCGGGCGCGGCATGCGGATTGTTCAAACTGCAGATGAGCTGGTTGCCGCTGTAGCAATGACTCGCGGAGAGGCTGGAGCAGCCTTTGGGGATGATACGGTTTACATGGAAAAATTTCTCACTCTGCCCAGACACATCGAAATTCAGGTGATGGCAGATGAGCATGGTAATGCCATTTTCTTGGGGGAACGTGACTGTTCTATGCAGCGCCGCCACCAAAAAGTCATTGAGGAAGCCCCAGCACCTGGGATTTCAGTTGCCCTCCGCAATAAAATTGGTGAGCGCTGCGCAGCAGCATGCCGTCAAATTGGTTACCGTGGTGCAGGAACATTTGAATTCTTGTATGAAAATGGAGAATTTTTCTTCATTGAGATGAACACCCGTATTCAGGTTGAGCATCCTGTTACCGAGGCAATTACGGGAGTTGATTTAGTTCAGGAACAATTGCGTGTTGCTGCCGGGGAAAAGCTCAGCGTAAGTCAGAAAGATATTGTTATTCGTGGCCATGCTATTGAATGCCGCATTAATGCCGAAGATCCTTTTACCTTTGTCCCATCTCCTGGCAGAGTGACTCAGTTCCATACACCGGGTGGCCCTGGTATCCGGGTGGATTCGCACATGTATCAAAACTGTACTGTTCCTCCTTACTACGATTCCTTGATTGCAAAAATCATCGCGCATGGTGATACGCGCGCCCAAGCTTTATCGCGGATGCGTATCGCACTTTCTGAGATGGTGGTGGAAGGGATCAAGACCAATATCCCCTTGCATCAAGAATTATTGAATGACCCCGGTTTCATCGAAGGGGGCACCTCTATTCACTACCTAGAAGAAAAGCTCGCGCGCGAGCGCGGCAAGGGACATTAAGCAATGCCTTGGCGACGCGTGGTGGTGTCGCTGCAAGCGACTCTTGCTGACGCCTTTGCCGATGCCTTGATGGACTCCGGCGCTTTGGCAGCGAGCATAGAGCAAGATCGAAGTGCAGGCCAAGCTGAACATGCCTTGTTTGGCGAACCCGGGGATGTCGATGATATGGGACCCGGTCTCTGGCCGGATTGTTTGGTCGACGCACTACTTCCCATCGAGTTTGATTCTAAAACACTGGTTGCCTCAGCCAGCGCTTTATTAGATCTTCAAGAAATACCTCACTTTACTGAAGATATTATTGCGGATCAGGATTGGGTGCGAGCCACGCAAAGTCAGTTTGAACCCATCCATATCTCTTCTGGTTTATGGATTGTTCCAAGTTGGCACAAGCCGCCCGAGGAAGGGGCGATCAACATTCGTCTTGATCCCGGCCAGGCGTTTGGTACGGGAAGCCATCCCACCACCCGCTTGTGTTTGCAATGGCTCGCAACACATCGACCGCAAGGTACAGTTTTAGACTATGGCTGTGGCTCAGGAATACTAGCCATTGCTGCGCGCCTGTTAGGTGCGCAAGAAGTGATTGGCGTAGACCTAGACCCAACGGCTGTTACTACCGCTGAAGCAAACGCCAAAACGAATCAAGTAACCGCCTTGTTTGGTCTGCCAGATTTAATTGAGGCGCAAGGCAAGTTTGATGTAGTGATTGCTAATATTTTAACCCGCCCCTTGATTGCTCTTGCCCCGCTCCTCGTTGCACACCTTGCACCCGGAGGGCAACTGGTACTCTCTGGTATTTTGGATAGGCAAGTTGATGAAGTAGCCAAGGCTTATGCCTTTGGGCTTAGCCTTCAGAGTTATGGAGAACCGGGTGAGTGGGCCTGCCTCACTGGACGTTTACAGTCGTGAGCCTTACCCGCGTTACCACCACCTGCCCTCAATGTGCCACGATTTTTCGGGTAAACCCTGAGCAACTGGCTGCTCGGCGAGGCCAAGTTCGATGCGGACGTTGTCGCCATGTTTTTAATGGCTACGAAACAGTCTCTATTGGGCCCATCGACGGTAACAAAAAGCCTGCAGGTACGTTGAACAAACACTCCCCAAATAAAAGCAGCTGGTGGAGCCGAATTCGCGGATTGCAAAATACTGCTTCTCGATCATTAGGTTCTGAAGCACGCACACCAGCCCCAAGTATATTGAAAGGCTCCTCGCCACGGGATGAGTTTGGTTTTCGTATTCCTTTTTGGAAACTTCATCTTGGTAAGCTTTTTTTTGGTTTTGGCATTGTTGTATTTTTATTTCTTTTTGTTGGAGAGCGCGTGGCCATCATTCAAGTTGTCCCTTCTTTGCGCCCCTTATATTTAAAAATGCTGGTCCCTTTTGGTTTACATACGCCTTACCCTGGAGATGCGGAACTGTGGACGGTTGAAAGTAGCGACTTACGTGAAGATGCAAAAGATAGTGAAATTTTTCACCTGAGCGCCACCCTCCGAAATCGTTCCAAAAGCACCCAAGCCTTACCGTCTATTGATCTTAATCTTACTGATATGGATGGTCTGAGTATCGAGCATCAAACCATCACCCCAGAACAATATCTCAAAGAAAACAGTTCGGTAGACCAAGGTTTACCAGGTAACACTGAACTATCCATTAAGTTAGATCTCAAGCATTCAGGAAAAAAGGGGCAAGGGTATAGGATAGTTTTGTTTTTTCCATAGAAATTTATGATTGAAGCTATTGAGAACGTTAATGTTGCGCCGCATAATTTACGATTACCCCGTATAATTGATGGGTTGAAATTTTTTATCTTTCCTGGGCCCAAGACATGATCACTTCTTCCAGCCCGCGCGCTCAGCGCGGTATGAGCACCGTTGAATCTGCCATCGCAGTTGCTGTTGGCGCTATTGGTATGGTTTTGGGAATCGTACTATTAGTGCAATATGCAACTTCTTCCTACACTAGCAGAGATTCTAGAAACGAAACTTCTATGTCTCACGATGCCATCATGGCGCGCTTGAAGCCTGTTGGTGAAATCGGCATGTATGACCCTAACGCCCCCCAGCCTATTGCAGCAAAACCCGTTGCTATTGCCGCGGCAGCCCCTTCTGCGAATAAAGCAGAGGCAACCTTTAAGGGCGTTTGTTCAGCTTGTCATGGTGCAGGGGTAATGGGCGCACCAAAGTTTGGTGACAAAGCCGCTTGGGGTCCTCGTATCGCTAAGGGTCTCGATGTCCTGTATGTGAGCGCGATCAAGGGTAAAAATGCTATGCCGGCCAAAGGTGGAAACCCGACCTTAGCTGACGACGATATTAAAGCCGCTGTTCAATACATGGTGAACGCTGCCAAGTAAGTTGTGGTGAGTCGCTATGTGATTGGCGACATACAAGGATGTCTTGAGCCCTTACAAAGGCTTCTCGACATCCTCCCTATGGGCTCTGAGGATCAACTCTGGTTTACGGGAGACTTAGTCAATCGGGGCCCTCACTCTTTAGAGGTCCTGCGCTTAATAAAAGGATTAGGTTCAGGCGTACGCACTATTCTTGGTAACCACGATTTACACCTGCTGTGTGTTGCCGAAGGTTTTGCAAAAACACACAAGGGCGATACCCTAGAAACAATCTTAGAAGCAGCAGACCGTGACGAATTACTCACTTGGCTGCGCTCGCAGCCCTTAGCAATTAAAGAAGATGACTATCTAATGGTGCATGCTGGCGTTTTTCCTAGCTGGTCAGCCGAACAAACCCATCGTCTTGCCAAAGAAGTTCAAGTCTTTCTTAGCAGTCCTCATTACCGAGACTTCTTGGCTGTGATGTATGGCAACATGCCTGATGCTTGGAATGATGCGCTTAACGGTTTAGACCGCTTGCGCGGCATCATTAATGCCTTAACCCGAATGCGGCTTTGTAGCCCTGAGGGAATAATGAACTTTTCGCACAAGGGCGAACTTGCTGACGCCCCACCTGGATTGATACCTTGGTTTGAACTACCCAATCGAATCACTGCAAACAATACCGTAATCTTTGGTCATTGGTCTGCAATGGGTTTAGTGCTAAAACCCAACTTGATCGGCGTAGATACTGGTTGCTTATGGGGCCGCACGCTCACTGCGGTTCGCCTGGAGGATCGCACGGTTTTTTCAGTTCCCTGTTCCGCGAAATAGACCCCTTAGTTGAACTGGCGCGCCCGAGACGATTCGAACGTCCGACCTTCGCCTTCGGAGGGCGACACTCTATCCAGCTGAGCTACGGGCGCGTAAGGCCGCAGTATAACTTAACCTACCTGTACTCTGTGGTTGATACACGCCTGGGTTCTTCGAAAAGATTGGGGAGCGCTTAAGCCAAGGCTTTAAGAGCTGCCTCGTAGTTAGGCTCATGCGCGATTTCGCCTACCAACTCTGCGTGCAAGACTTTATTGTGCTCATCCAGCACCACCACTGCCCGAGCAGTCAGCCCCCGTAAAACACCATCGGCAATATCCACCCCATAGGCATGGTGGAAATCACGACCGCGGAAGGTTGAGAGCGGTACTACATTCTCTAGTCCCTCAGTAGTGCAAAAGCGTCCCATTGCAAAGGGGAGATCTGCGGCCACAACGAGCACTACAGTATTGTGCATTTTTCCTGCTTGCTCATTGAATTTTCGAGTAGAAGTTGCGCAGGTAGGGGTATCGAGGCTAGGCACGATGTTCAATACTTTGCGCTTACCAGCATAACTAGCCAAAGAGACTGTGGCCAACTCTTTGTTTGTTAAAGCGAAGTCAGGGGCAATGGTGCCTAACGCAGGAAGCGTTCCACAAACAGAAATAGGGTTACCACTTAGTGTAACAGTGCTCATTCTTAACGCTCCTAGTAAAAATTGTCATTCTTTTAGAGAGATCTTCAAGCCCAATATTCTAGCTCTCTAAAGGCATGATGAGCGACTGTCATTTATTATTAATATTATCGTAATGATGCCGCGAAGAAATCCTTGTCAAACTACTACTATGTCTCATGAAGTATCTATTCTCGACCGAACCGCAGCGGCACTTCCGCGCTTACGGATTTGCGTGGTCACTGAAACCTATCCCCCTGAAGTAAATGGGGTAGCGCTCACGCTCGAACGTTGTGTTGAAGCGATGCGTAGCCGTGGCCATCACGTAGTTGTGGTTCGTCCACGTCAGGTAGGGGCAGAAGGTCGCCCAGACGAATTCATCACATCGGGTTTGCCCATACCTGGCTACCCAGGCTTAAAAATGGGCTTACCTGCCAAAAGCAAGCTTCGTCAACATTGGCAGAGTTGGCGGCCCGATTTAGTTCACGTCATTACAGAAGGACCTCTAGGATGGTCTGCGCTGAGTGTTGCTGAATCGATGCATATTCCAGTAGTTGCTGATTTTCACACCAATTTTCATAGCTATGGCCGCCACTATGGTTGGGGCATGTTTTCTCAAGTTATTTATAGTTATCTCAGATATTTTCATAACCGCGCTCAGCTCACTCTTGTCCCAACCCGCGGAATGCGGGAACGTCTTATCGCAGATGGATTTAAACGTCTAGAAGTTGTTGCCCGGGGAGTTGATACCCTTCTATTCCACCCAAAACGCAGAGACGCCGAACTAAGACTGAAATGGGGCTTAGGTCCTGAAGACTTGGCAGTTCTTTATGTGGGGCGTTTAGCGGCTGAAAAAAATCTGCCTGTTGTCCTGCTTGCATTTGACGCCATTCAAAAGGTTGAACCCCGCGCCAAACTGGTACTTGTAGGCGACGGGCCCGCTAGAGCCACCCTAGAAACCGAGAAACCTCACTACATTTTTGCTGGAATTCGGCGAGGTGAAGATTTGGCTACTCACTATGCTTCTGCTGATATTTTCCTTTTCCCCAGTCTCACTGAAACTTTTGGAAATGTAACTTTAGAGGCAATGGCGAGCGGCCTAGCTGTAGTCGCCTATGACTATGCTGCCGCTGCAGAGCACATCACCGATCGTGAATCAGGACTCCTAGTTCCTTACGATGATACTCACAGTTTTATCCAAGCTGCTCAAATCTTGGTTCAATCAGCCAATCTGAGAGGCCGCGTGCGCGCTGGTGCAGTGTTGAGCTGTGAACCCTTAGGCTGGGAGCAAGTGTTGGATGATATGGAGCGAGCGCTCATTAAAACTGTCCATGCAGAGACTCAAGCGATTCTTCCTGCTATCGCTGCACCTCGCTCACTTTAAACTCGCTATCCCTAGAAATCCTGCTCGGGCGATAGTTGAAGCTCTTGCTATACTCTTTAAATAATTTTCCCCCTCCCCGTGTGATGACATGCAAACCTTGCTCTGCGGTTCCCTTGCTTACGACACCATTATGGTGTTTCCCGATCGTTTCAAAAACCATATCCTGCCCGAAAAAATACATATGTTATCTGTTGCATTTCTTGTTCCAGATATGCGTAGGGAATGGGGTGGGACTGCAGGAAATATTGCCTACAACCTTAAACTCTTAGGTGGCGACCCAATGATCATGGCAACCGTTGGAGAGGACTTTGGACCCTACGCTACGCGTCTAGATCATTTGCAGATTTCTCGCCAATATATTCGTCAAATTCCCGAGACCTTTACTGCTCAAGCTTTTATTACGACAGATCTCGATGATAACCAGATCACCGCCTTCCATCCTGGTGCGATGAATTTTAGCCATTTGAATCACGTCTCAGATGCAGCCGGAACGCGATATGGAATTATTGCACCGGATGGTCGCGATGGTATGTTGCAACATGCCCAAGAGTTTTTGCAGGCTGGCATTCCTTATTTGTTTGATCCCGGTCAGGGCCTACCTATGCTCTCAGGCGAAGAAATCTTGAACTTTCTTAATGGAGCCAGTTATTTTGCTGTAAACGACTATGAAGCCGAACTTCTCGTTGAAAAAACGAAAAAAAGTCTCTCTGAGCTAGCCAGTCATGTTGAAGCTGCGATTGTTACCCGAGGTGCTGAGGGTTCGACTATTTTTACTGAAGGCACCGAGATTGCTATTCCTCCCGTTGCACCTGAAGCGATTGTAGATCCAACCGGTTGTGGTGATGCTTATCGCGCAGGATTATTGTTTGGGCTTTCTCAAGGATGGTCATGGGCAAAAACCGGACGCTTGGCCTCACTCATGGGATCCATCAAAATCGCTTCTCGTGGCGGACAAAATCACACCCCCAGTCGTGCTCAGTTAGAACAAAAATTCAAAGCAGCTTTTGGCGAATCTCTTTTTTGATTCTTTTGGGGCGAGATGAATACCGCGTTCCCTAAAAGACAGCATCGCGATCGCGCGGCAAGCTGGAAGGTAGGATTAAGGTTGGTCTTTTGCATGCTTTGGATTGCGATGGGCCTATGTATGTGCCTGTTTTTATTTCCCTGTCTTGGATCATCTCGCCGCAGCCAGGCCAGCAGTTACTGGGCACGCTGGTTTATTTGGTGTATGGGTATCAAGGTCGGTGTTCAAGGCACTTGGCCTCGTTCACCTGGTCGCTATATGTTGGTTTCTAACCACATTTCTTGGCTCGACATCTTTATCATTTTGGGTGTTCGTCCCGTGCGCTTTGTTTCAAAGGCTGAAGTAAAAAATTGGCCTATAGCAGGGTATTTTGCGCGCTGCGCAGGAACGCTGTTCATCAATAGAACCCGTAAACGCGATACCGTTCATATTGGCGCTGAAATGCTGGCTGTCATGGAGGCTGGTGAAGTGATTGGCATTTTCCCTGAAGGGACAACCAGTGATGGGTCCGTGCTCTTGCCCTTTTTTAGCCCGCTTCTGCAACCGGCCGTCAACAGCGAGGCACAAATTGTTCCTGCCGCTCTCAGTTATCGAGATGTAACGGGACACCGCGACATGGCCATACCGTATATCGGTGAGCAAACATTTCTGGAATCTCTGCTAATCTCGATGCGCCGCAACGCCCTAAACGTTACGGTAAGCTTTGGTGAACCCATTCAAACCGATCGGGCTCATCGTCGCGAAATCACGCGTCAAGTTGAGGCGACTGTGGCTCATTTACTCGGCGTCGCTGTGGATGGTTCATGGCGTGCCCCCGGCCAAGAACATGCAGCGATGCCCCACTCCTCTTCTTGAATGACTTAGTCCGCCTCGTCAACTCCACCCAAAACAATCTTAGCCTGCTGCCCAATGAGCATTGCTTTATGAAGCTCTACCTCACGCTCAATACGGTAGGAGCAATGGGGTTCATGGTTCTCTAACAAACCGTTGATGACCAAGGTATTAAGCTTGCAATGCTTGCAGCGATAGCTGTGCATTGCCCCATCTTCTTCCTGTGGGTAATCAATGTAGTAATCAGGCATTTTTTATTCATCCAAGTAATTTGTTCAAATAAGCTTGACTTTTTTATCTTTTCCGCTTAATTTTCTCTTAAAAATGAAACAAGGTATCAAATTCATGAAGTTAAGAGGCTTTTCGTGAATCTATATTAAAAAAACGCAATTCATTGTTGTTGCACATGCAATATTAAGCTTCCCGGGGAGAAAAATGGACGGCCACGATCAAGCTCTTAATGATTCATATTCATCCGAGGAAACCCTGCAACACTTGCGAATTGCGGCAGGTTTAGACATCCCAACCTTAGCACGTAGAGCCTGTCTTTCCGTGGCTCAAATTCAGCAGCTAGAGTGCGGCCAATCAAGCTCTTTCTATAGTGACGCAATCCGGACTCAAGCATCCCGCCGGGTAAGGGCAATACTCAAGTCTATTGCACAGCCTCACTAAGCACCTTATTTAGACTTCATCACAAAAACACCTTCCCAATCTTTAGGGGGATCAAGTTTGAGTTTTTCGCAACGGGCAATATAGGTTCGACTCAGTTCGTCGCCTTGATGTGCTTTGAGCGACTCGTTAAAACATTTGATCGCACGATCCCAATTTCCCTCTCGATACTCTCCCAGCCCGCCGCGGAAGGCCGTCAACATATCCATTAACACACTGGCAGGAATATCCTGACGGTGATCAAGAATTTCAAAAACCGTGACCGGCTTGGTTTTTCCTTTCACGATCAGCTTGTCAGCTTCGCGAACACGATAAGATCCCTTCAAGCGACTATAGGTGGATTCTGAAATGAGTAGCTTTGCAGAGTATTCCTTACAAGCGCCCTCCAGTCGCGCGGCCAAATTCACTCCATCACCAATCACGGTGTAATCCATTCGTTTTGGTGATCCAATGTTTCCTGACACCACGTGGTCGGTATTTATGCCGATACCCATTTCTACCGACGGCAAACCTTGGCTATTTCTATGGCCATTCCAAAGGCTGAGCTCAGTCAGCATATTGATAGAAGCTCGAACAGCCCGGTCCTCATCATCGCCATGACCTACGGGCAGGCCGAAGGCCGCCATAATGGCGTCACCGATGAATTTATCGAGCATTCCACCTTCTTTGGTGATGCAGTCCACCATGAGCGTAAAATACTCATTGAGAAGCGCTACGGTGCCATGAGCACCCAAGGCCTCTGTAAGGGTTGTAAAGCTTCGCACATCCGTGAAAACGATTGTAGCCTCTATGCTCTGTCCACCCAGCGCATCTTGCCCACCTGATAGCAGTTGATCCGCAAGGCCGGGGTCCATATAGCGTGACATCGTGGCACGCATCCTTTTTTCTCCACTGATATCTTCCATCATGACCATAGCGCCCATTTTTTTCTTTTCCTCTCCAACCAGAGGAGAGACAGAAACGTTGGCTGATATGGTCTCCCCACGGAATTCTAAGGTGGCATCCATCGCAACTTCTTGATCGCCCGCATTCTCAACGCGCTTAATACGCTCACTTAACCACTCGTTGGGGCCACCAAAAAAATCCTCAAACTTGTGCTTCAGAATATCGTCTGCTTTTCTGAGCTTCATGATGCGTGCACCCGCAAGATTACAGGTAGCAATGAGGCCTTCATCATCGATGGTAATCACGCCATTGCTCATACTTTCTAATATGCTTTGATTGTAATTTCGCATATTCGTGACATCGGCAAAAAGCTTCGCGTTTTCTAAACCGATCGCAATTTGCGCGGTAAATGCACGTAAGCGTTGTTCATCTTCTTGCGTAAATGGCCCGCCGCGTTTATTCAATACTTGGGTGACCCCTATAATGCGTCCGGTTTTATTCAAAACAGGGACGCACAGTATGGAACGCGTAAAAAAGCCTGTCTGACGATCAAAACCCGGATTGAATCTCAGATCAGCATAGGCATGAGGAATGTTGATCGACTTGCCGCTTGTAAATACTGCACCAGCGATACCAAGGTGGTTGGGAAAGCGAATCACATTCGCCCCTAGTCCCTCTCCAACTTGCGACCACAACTCATTACGCTTTTCGTCATTTAAAAATAGGGTGGAACGCTCTGCAGCGAGCATATCCTGTGCCTCACCCATTACCTTTTTAAGCAAAGATGAGAGATCCAAATCGGAGGTCATATCCGAGACGATTTCAAGGAAATGCCGCTCTAAATCTCTCGCAGCCCTTGCTTGCTCGAGGGAAAGAGCCCCGTCCAAAATAGTTGAAGCGCTTTCGATGAGTTGGTTAGCAATCTCGATATCACGCGCATCAAAATCGCCTTCAAGCTTGTTCAAGCATTGCACAACACCAACCAATTTGCCACGAATTGTCCGGAACGGCAGCGCCATAATAGATTTAGTGTGATACCCCGTTTGATCATCTATTCGTTGATTAAACCTCGGATCATCGTAGGCATTCTTAATAATTTCAGACTCACCTGAATTAAATACTGCCCCTGCAATGCCCACTGTAGTAAGCCGAATTTCATTTGTTACTCCCCCCTGAGCATAGCGCGCGAAAAGTTCATCTGTTGAGGCATCTTTCATGAGTAAGGTAGAACGGTCTGCTTTCACAGCATGGCTCACTTCAGCAACAAATATTTCGATCATGGCATCCAGCGAATCGCAACTGGATAATCTTTGTATGAGTTGCAACAACTCCGCAGGAGAAGCTAAATGAGCGGGGGTTCTTTTTGCAGACTTCTTACCTTCACTCTTTTTAAGAAGACTTTCAGAAGCGGCTTTAACCATTTTTAGCTTTTCCCTTGATTGTTTTGCTGCTCTAATGCGAGCCTAAGCGAATGAATAGTTTCTCTTAGAAGATTTTTTTCATTGTCTTCTGTTTGAGTCATTAGCAGGTTTTTTTGCTGATGATGAATTTCTCTTGCTTCTAGCTGTTTTCTAAGCTCATCGAGAGATTTCTGCAATAATGAGACCTCTCTAGAATGTACCGAATTCGCCGCTTCTAGGTCAGCCAAATTTTGGATTCGCTGTTTTTCCATTGCATCTCGAAGCGTCTGAATCGTACCTTTTAGCAGCCCCTTTTCGTTATCTTCTGTCTGCGTCAATCGTAAATTTTGCTGCTGATGGTGAGCTTCTCTTGCTTCTAGCTGTTTTCTGAGCTCATCGAGAGATTTCACTAATTGAGAGGACTCTCGATCACGCATGGAATTCGCCGTTTCTCGATCGGCCAGATTCTGGATTCGCTGTTTTTCCATCGCATCTCGAAGCGTCTGAATAGTCTCTTTAAGATGCATGATCTGCGCATCATAAGAATGAGAGAGTTCAAGTACTGCCTGAGCGTGTTCTTTATGTAAGGCCTCAAGCGCATCTCGAGCAGCTCGCTGTCCATCTTGAAGGGTGTCTAGTTCACGATGCAATTGACGCACTATTTCATCGTGAGAGGTAGGTTCTGGTTTAGTCATGGTCTTGAGGATGAAACAAGAAGCTCCGTTTCGGAGTGATTCACCATAGCATTTAATATGGTTACGAGTGCAAGACTGTCGAGTCGACAGTAAGTAAATAATTCTTGCTCGATTTGTGCGCGCCTTTCAAATGATGTTTCCGGTTGTATGGCCTCAACATAAGCTAACACAGCCATATAACCATCTTTAACCCCTTCAAGATGGTCATAATTCAGTACCGATGATAAGGTGGGTAATACACGCTTCAATTTCCAACTTCCCCTTTGTTCAGGATGGTAATAGCACTTCTCTACAATTTTAAGTAAATCAACAATACGATCCTGTATATCAGACAAACTAGGCTTTAAATCGGCAAATTGCTGGGCCAATGCGCCCAGGCGCGCCAATTCAAAACTGGCATTCCAAACAAAAATAGATCCCGTTGTTGGACAAGCCCGCACCAAGGCTTCCGCAAATGCTCTCGAAGGCTCCGCGCCCGAAAGATCCATGAACTCATGGTGATCAAGCGCCCCATCTTGACGTCGGATGTGCAGGCTAAATTGGAAAGGAAACATCTGATAAGGATGGGTGCCAGGCCAAATGGGTACGGCAAGTTGCACCGCCTCAAAATCTAAAAAAGTATGAGGCTTCGAATAAGACAAGACCTCACTTTTTGCTCCAGCTCGATCAAAAAAACATGAATTAGAAAGCGTGCATTTTTTTACCCGCAGTTGAACAGGGGTGAGTTTTTCGTCAGGTACCTCACTGAGCTCACGCGTTTGATGCGCTTGCATCCAGCGCCGCAGCTCTCCCTGTACCCGTGGCAACAAATCCACCGAATAAGCCACCGGTGCCTCTTGAGTGCGGCAGTATTTAACAAAACCACAAGGATGGGGGCTTCGGCACTGCGCTCCAGTGAGGATAAACGGCATGTTCTCAGATGCAACAATCTCTTGAGCTAAGTTCACCCATTGAGCAACTTCATCAAACCGGTTGAGGGCTTCATGAGTAAGATCTATTTCCCTGAGTAGACCGTCATAATGATCTTGCCCTTTATAGATGAAACTCGTATCGATATGCGCCACCTTCACGGCACTAAGATTGAGGTGCGCTTGTTGTGCAACATAAGCCTGAATAGCCACATCATCACGATGATTGCCCTTTAAGCTCGTAGAGGATTTCACCTCAATCAATTCCCAACTGCGTTGGCCCGATTTTTTTACAGGGCGAAGAATATCAATAAAAGCGCGGGCTCCTGCAGCTTGAAACCCTGCCTCAAAAATGGGCACTCTCTTATCCAGCAAAGCCTCGGTTCGAGCAACGCCAGCATCGGGGCCCTCTTCCATTACTTGAACGAGCACCCCATTATCTTCTGGGTCATAGAGCTGTCTTGCCAGTTCTCCAACCAAGTCCCCAACAGCGAATTTCGCCTCCGTGGCGGCAGAGTCTTCTCTTAAAGAGGGCTGATGCACCTCTAGCCATAACCTTCGAGGGCACTGGCGAAACGCCATGAGCTTTGATTTTGAAAGAGGCCTCACCAACAATCTTGCCTCTGTATTATTCAACCCACATTGGCCAGATAGGTCTGAGCATCCATCAGTGTTGTGGGAAGGGCAGCGTGGTCAGGTTTTATTTTAAGAAACCACCGATCCGCCTCTGGCAAGGAGTTAACCAAGGCTGGTTCGTCAACCAATGCAAGGTTTACCACCTCTATGCGCCCATCAATGGGCATACGAATGTCCCCTGCGGCCTTAACTGACTCAATGACCACCACTTCGTCACCACTTGAAAAGTGGTGTCCTGTTTCAGGCAATTGGACAAAGACCACATCCCCCAATTGCTCCTGGGCATGGTCAGTAATTCCAATGATCAGGAAACCCCCTTCTTCTCTTATCCATGAATGATCTTCCGTGTATTGCATGCTGTGCATGATGTACCCCTTCATCGTCTTCTATATTGATTGTAACGCCTCTTTGCAACGGATGATTGTTGCTTTGATGGATAATGATATGTTTAAGGTTCATGGCAGGAGAACGCAGAATGAAAGCACGTGCGGTTGTTTTGCTGAGCGGAGGTTTAGACTCCTCCACCACCATGGCGCTTGCTCAAGAGGCCGGATTTGATGCCTATTGCATCAGTTTTCGCTACGGGCAACGTCATGCTCACGAATTGCTGTGTGCAGAAAAAATTGCACATCAATTAGGAGCCTCTCGGCATGTGGTTATAGATATTGATCTTAGAACTTTTGGCGGATCGGCGCTTACCGCAGATATTGAAGTTCCAAAAGACCGATTACCCGCTGATCTTGGGTCAGGAATTCCCGTCACTTATGTTCCTGCGCGGAATACTGTTTTCCTAAGTTTTGCCTTGGCATGGGCAGAAGTAATCAAATCTACCGATATTTTTATCGGGGTAAATGCCTTAGATTATTCTGGCTACCCAGACTGTAGGCCGGAATATATCGAAGCCTATGAACAAATGGCGAACTTAGCGACGCGTGCGGGGGTAGAGGGATCAAACCGTCTAAAAATTCATACCCCTTTAATTGCGATGACGAAAGCTGAAATTATTTTAGAAGGCCTGCGCTTGAGTGTCGACTATAGTATGACTATTAGTTGTTATGACCCAAGCCCTTCGGGTGACCCCTGTGGAGCGTGTGACGCATGCCAATTGCGTCAAAGAGGTTTTATGCAAGCGGGAATAATAGACCCTGCATTAAACCTATCAACAGCTCAGAACGATTAAGTTTATCCGCCATTCCCATATTATTTATCAGGGCCTAGGCCAATCTGTGTTGAAGGCGAGAGCGGGAGAAGCGTTACAAGGGTGCCACGGGGAAATTCGCGGCTTCCTAAATGACGGGCATCTAGGAACCATCCCATACCAAACATTTCAGGTATCGTGAATTGAACCGGAGCGATCCGCACACATTCAGCCACAACTGAAGGTAGGCCCATCTGCGCCAACTCGCCTATTTTCCAGGTGTTCTCCGGAGCCACGAGTATTGCAGCAAGGTTCACAAAGGCAACACGGGAACCTGCATCAATTCCGATAACGGGGATAGGCAATTGATCCAGCCCGTCCTTAGTGAGGCGCAATACTTTTTCACCTAACAACATCACACTTTTCTGGTCCGCCAAGGCGGTCTGTAAACGATCGTTTTGACGTTCTAGTTGTTCTTTGGCGGAACGAAGTTGTTGATTAAGACGACGATTTTCATCATTAAGCTCTTTGCGCTGAAAAGCCTCATGAATACTGGCTCGAAGTAGGCCGTCATCCCAGGGCTTAGTCAAAAACTTGTAAATCGCCCCTTCATTGATGGCATCCGTGACTGAGCCCAGCTCGGTATAACCTGAAAGGACGATTCTGACCGTTTCTGGACATATCGTTTTTGCTTGTCGCAAAAACTCTACCCCGGTCATTTCTGGCATGCGTTGATCAGATATCACCACATCGACGATATCGTGTTGCAGTATCTCTAGCCCTTGCTTGCCGCTTGTCGCCGTGAGTAGTCGATAACCATCTCGGCGCAGCAGCCGCTTCAAAGCCGCGAGGATATTTTCATCATCATCGACCATCAAAAGGGTGCCGCTCGCAGCGTTTTGCGGTGGCTGATCTTCCGAGGTCATGTCTTCAGCGTTCATTTTGGATTTATTGCGGCGCGCTGTTGGCGAACTCTATTTCTTCAGATTCACCCATCTTGCCATGAAAAATTGGCAATAAGATACGGAAACACGTTCCCTTACCCACTTCACTGCGAACTATTAAATCACCCTCATGCTTGCGGATGATGTTGTAGCAAACAGATAAACCCAGTCCTGTTCCCGTTCCAACAGGCTTAGTCGTAAAAAAAGGTTCAAAAATGCGTTGCTGATTTTCAGGTGGAATACCAATGCCGTTGTCTTCCACTTCTATCCAAACGTACATGCCCTCCTCACCTGTCCTCAATGTAATTTGACCGCGTTCAGGGAAAGCTTGAGAAGCATTGACGACCAAGTTCATCAGCACCTGATTGATTTGTCCTGGAACACACTCAACCAGAGGGGGATGACCATACTCTTTTACAACTGTAGCTTTATAACGGATTTCATTAGAGACAACGTTCAAGGTGGTGTCGATGCATTTTTCTAGATCTGCGATCTGCCAGCCACTTTGATCAACCCTAGAAAAATCTTTAAGATCCGAGACAATGCGTCTAACATGGCTAAGGCCTTCTTTACTCTCACTAATAAGAGCTGCCAAATCTTCTTTCAAATATTCAAAATCAATTTCTTTTTTGATTTTGCTCAGTTCACGCTGTGTGTCCTTAGGAAGTTCAGTTTCTTTACTCTCAAACACGGCCATTAATTTCATCAAGTCAGTCACGTTGCGCTCTAACGTGCCCAAGTTTGAGTTCACAAATCCGATGGGATTATTAATTTCATGTGCTACACCAGCTGCCAATTGACCAATAGATGCTAGTTTTTCGGACTGATAAAGCTGGTTTTTAGCATCTTCTAATTTGACGATTAATTCTTGCTGCTTGCGCCGTTCCTCGTCTGAAACCGTAATCGCCTCAGCAAGACGCTGCTGAATCAATGCATTATCTGTACAGTCCTGCAAGGTAATTACCACCAACTCCACTTTACCTTTTGCATCTCGCAGCGGCAGAAAAGTACAGTTCTGCAACATTGCGTCAACGCCACCGGTTATCGGTCGATTATGCTTAAATCGAAACAAATAGGCGCGTTGCTCCCAAGAGGTAAACGCGTAATTACCGAGGGCAAAAACGTGTTCAATCTTACGCTTTAACCATGACTCAGGAAGTTCGGGAAAAGACGCAAAGAGATTTGTGCCTTTTAGGCTCTCCCAACTTTTTCCGCTATGCGTATGCATAAAGTGATTCCAAAGGACGATGTTAAAACTAGAATCGACTGCAAAAACACCCAATTCCATTCGTTCAACAATAAATCCTGAAAGCTGCGGGTTTTGCTGATCAGCCATGATGAAAAAACCTGCGACTCAAAGCGTGCATAGAAATTGATCAAGCAGCTCTGCTAAAGCGCCAACCTCATTATTCGGTAACAAAATCACTAAGTGTGCCGTTAGGCTTCTGTTTTCTACCTGAAAACACACTTCTAAACTCAGCGCTTTATCAATCGCCAACTGATCAGGGTGGATGACATCGAGGGGATCAATATCTTCACCGATCAATGAAGGGGCGCTGAACCCAATCTCGGCATTCACTTGTTGCGCGATCCCGCCAACGCAAGCACCGCCTAAAAGATTCACGATGTCGAGTAATACCTCTTCACGCTCGACTGAATCGAGTTGTCCTTCATATCCCATCAAATTGGCTAGGCCATTTCGATCCTTCGCGCTTACAACCACCAATACTTCGCCGCGAAACCCCCCATGAAAGGCTTGTCGTGAAGCACTGACTGCGGTATCCCCGACAAAACCATGAATGAGCGCCGGTAACCTGCTGGCATCAACAATCGCTATTTTAGGAATAGAGAGGTGAACAAACTCTTTCCAAATTCGTGCAAGAGAATCCCCTGCCTGGCCCATACCGATATTGGCCAATTCTTGCAGCGCATCGGTCTGATCTTCGCTTAAGCCCTTATTCATACCAGTATCCCATATTGGCGCAACACTTCTTGCAGGCCTTCGGGATTCACCGGTTTAGGGATAAACGCGATTGCCCCCATGGCCAAAACGCGCGCGCGCGCCTGTGGCTGAACGTCTGCAGAAACCACAATCACGATGCAATTCAGTCCTTCTGCTTGCAATATTTCAAGTACTCCATAGCCATCAATATTAGGCATGGTCAAATCTAGAAACATCAGCTCTACGCCGCCCTTTCTATATATATCAATGGCTTGAGCGCCATCTACAGCCTCTTGAATAGTGATGTCCCAATCCGGTGGAAGGGATCTACGCATCATTTTTCTGGCAATAGGGGAATCGTCTACGATCAGAACTGAAACGGGCATTTGTACTCTCTAGATTAACAGTTATTGGTTGGGTTTATTTTGAATGACTATGCGCAGGGGTGAATTATCGTGGTTTTTATAGTCCTGTAAACGTTTGATTGTTTCTTCATCTGCTAATTTTGTCTGCGCGACAGCAAGCAAAGCACCATCCGAGCTAAACAAGTCCCGACTGAGCACATTACCAATTTTGAGTTCCTCTGGGGTGACAAGCCGCTCATTTTTGCCAAGCTCATCGCCAAATACCACTCTTTCAAAAGCACGAACGACGACAGGATCGTAACGTTTGCCGCTACCCAACTGAATCATTTTCACCGCAGCCTCAGGTTTTAAACGGGTTACGGTAAGGGTCCCAGACTGCAGCCCATCATAATCATTCGCTACACACACAATCCTAGCCGTAAGCGGGATCCGCTCCCCAGAAAGATTATCCGGATATCCGCTACCATCCCACATTTCATGATGAGACCGCACAATGAGACTGACTTTTTCCATATCCCCCAAGGCCTCGAGCGCTTCTTGTCCATTTTTGGTGTGACTTTGGTGCAATTTGGTTTCTTCGATATTCATCTGAGCCAAAGGCTTACCCAAAATATCATCCGTAAAGCCAATTTTACCCACGTCATGCAATAAGCTCCCCAGCAATAATTCTTGTAATACCGACCGGGGCAACTTCATTGCCGTACCAATTTTGACCGCCACTTCACCTACTCGTCTGGAATGGCCCGACAAAGCCCCCCCACGTAAGTCAATGAGATTAGAAAAGACCTTAATAGAGGTCACATAATTATTTTTTAGCCTTTCATTGGCTGCGTTAATTTCTTTAGAACGCTGCTCTACCTTTTGCTCTAGGCTAATATTTAATTTAGCCAGTTCTTCATTCTGTTGGTTGATCTGATCCTCAAGCCCTCTTTTTTCAAGCTCTAGGTTCCTTCGTTTAAGCCCATTTTCAACAGCGCCAATAATCTCTTCATCGACCCATGGTTTTGCGATATATCGCGATATGCGCCCTTGGTTAATGGCCCCAACAGTTGCCGAAATATCTGCATAACCTGTCAATAAAATCCTTTCGGTATCCGGCCAGCGCTCGTAAACCTTTGAGAGAAACTGTGCCCCATCCATATTGGGCATACGCATGTCTGAAACAATCAAATCTATTTTTTCTTCTGACAAGACCTTTAATCCTGCTTCACCACTTTCAGCAATTAAAATCTTTAGGTCTTTCCCGCGAAATAAGCGAGCCAGTGAACGCAGAATATTCGCCTCGTCGTCCACAAAAAGTACATTGGCACGATATACAGGTTCAGCTTCCGATTCATTTCCAGGCGACGTATTGGCAACGTTTACAGGAATCAGAAGCGATTCTGATTCCCCTGTATCTAAGGTTGGAGGGCTTTCGATTATGGATTCGTTTTGGGTCATGTTGTTTTCTCCGGCAAGAATACGATTACTCGCTTTCGAGATAACGGCAGATTAGCCTAGTTTATTTACAAGCGTTCATTCATCCTTTCCAGATGTTCTCATCCCTAACTGCTTTAATTTTCTGTAAAGATGGGTTCGCTCCAGCCCAACTCGCTCTGCTACGCGAGACATATTGCCCGATTCGGCGCGAATATGATGCGCAAAGTAGGCCTGCTCGAATAAATCTCTTGCTTCACGCAATGGCAGGTCAAACTCTAAGGAAGCAAGCCGTGATTCCTCGGTCTTCGTAAACTGAGATGCAATTCGGTTAACCTCTTCCACCCCGATTTCGACCTCTAAACAGCTTAAGGCCAATGTTCGTACAGCATTCACCAAAGTGTGAAGATTGCCCGGCCAATTCAAAGACCGAAGTGCATTCAGGGCGCCAGCAGACCAGGCTCGAAATGGCACTTCCTTTGCCTCTATTAATTGCATCAAAACCACTGTGGCTATATCAGGGATATCATCCAAATGTTCTCGAAGCGCGGGCATTGGCATCACAATTTGCGATAGCCTAGCCAGGGTCTCTGCTTCAAACAGCCCTTCTTGCAGCAAGTCCGCAGGAGGTCTTGAGGAAAAAGCTAACAAGCGAACGTTATGGCGGTCTAACTTGCCCACGAGTTGACTCAAACCCTTCTGGGCAGCCCGATCGAGTTTGGAAATATCATCAAGAAATAAGGTGCCATCTTGAGCTTCTGTAAGCACGGTAAAAGGGTTCTCAGCCAGCCAACCCATCTCTAAAGGTGCCACCCAGGGTGCATTAGGACGGTGAAGATAGCGGGCAGCGAGTTCAGCGCCTGAGCCAGGTTCCCCAACAAAAAGAATAGGCGCAGCCCGATTGGCCAAGAGATCCAACCGTTTTCGCATATCCATCATCACGGCAGATTTGCCAAGGTGAACAAAACTGAGACCTGGTTGAAAGTCTGCTTTCCCCTTGGCTAACGCTCGCTCAACCGTATCGAGAAGCTTAGGAAGCGCAATGGGTTTTTGCAAAAAATCAAATGCACCTAAGCGTGTTGCCTCTGCAGCAGTCTCCACCGTTCCATGGCCAGACATCATAACGATGGGCATCGTCAACATTCCTGCACCGCCCCACTCTTTCAGCAAAGTAATCCCATCGGTCCCAGGCATCCAGATATCCAACAAGACAAGATCAGGGCGGGACTCTCGACGCTCACGCCGAGCCTCTATCGCATCAGCGGCAAGGCGAACTCGATAGCCTTCATCAAGCAAGATCTCCGAGAGTAACTCTCGAATACCAACCTCATCATCGACAACTAAAATATCTTGGCTCAAGCCTTGACCTCATCTGATTCATTGCCACCCAAGGGCAGAATAATCACGAACTGAGCACCTTGTGGTTCTTGGTTTCTCACTTGAATTCGACCCTGATGTTCCTCTACGATTTTCTTCACAATAGCCAACCCAAGCCCGGTACCCTTTATTTTTCCTGTGACATAAGGCTCGAATACGCGACCCAGTAGGTTTTCAGAAATTCCAAGTCCATTATCGCTGATGGTTAGGTAGAGCTCACCCGATTCGACTTTAGTGCTAATCATTATTTCAGGATTAGCTTGATCCTGAAGAACATCCGTAGCATTTTGCATTAAGTTATGCAAAACTTGCCTGAGTAGCTTTGAGTCTCCCATAAACCTTGGAATATTCGGCATAAGATCGAGGCGAATCGAAATCTGCATGGGTTCGTATAATGTTGCCACTTCCCCAATCAAGGCGTTCAGATCTAGGCTCCTGAGAACGAGGCCCGACGCGCGAGCATAGGCACTAAAGTCATCCACCATCAATTTCATGGCATCCACTTGATTGACGATCGTTGCCGTAGAGCGATTTACAAATGCGACATCCTCTTCATTCAGTCGGGAAATGAGTTTTCTTTGTAAATGTTCCGCAGCAAGCTGAATAGGGGTGAGGGGATTCTTAATTTCGTGGGCAAGCCTCCTTGCCACCTCACCCCATGCGGCATCTCTCTGCGCCTGAAGGAGCTCAGTAATATCATCAAACACCACCATACGATCTGATGGCGTCTTGCCAGGCAATGAGGACCCTCTAAGGCGCAATATGCTTACACCATCTGGCGCGACATACTCTAACTGACTATCCCAAGATGATTCTGTGGCCTGGGCAAAATGTTGAAGAATCGCGCCCGCAAAAGCCCGCATCCCTTCTATCGGTGCATCGGTGCGCATCGTTTCTAGTTGGGCCCCAATGACAAAAAAAGTATCGGCTTTAAGATGATGGTTTGCAGCAGGGTTGGCTGCCTCAATCGTATTATCTGAATTAATCACGATTACCCCCGCACTCAAATGTGCCAGGATTCCCTCAAGGTGTGACTTGGCTTCCTCAACTTGTGCTTGATCCCGAGCCCGCGTCTCAGCCGCACTTTGAAGTTGGCGAATCATCGTGTTAAATGCGCCGGCTAATAAGCCAAGTTCATCTTTACTCGATACCTTAGCGAATCGCGTAAAATCGCCTCTTCCCACAGCGAGCGCCGTTTCTGAAAGTTGTCCCAGGGCCCGCCCCAAGTACTCTGAAAGAGAGAAAGCTAGAGCCAGGGCTGATAATAGGGTAAGCAGCAAAGTCAGCGTGAGCGTTAAGCCATAAACTCTTTTAAGCCCTACTCTGGCCCGAATCAACTCTTGATAGTTTCGCCAAGCAGAATCCACCCGTTCCGCATTTGCCGATAGCTCAGCAGGCACAGGCTGAAGCAACTCAAGCGCTCGCATATCTTCATTAATAGAAAGAAGATTAACAGGCACAACAACCCTGAGAAAAAACCCTTGCCCCGGAACAGACTCAATACTTTTATATATACGCTGTAAGCGAATTTGTCTTAATGCAGCTGCGTTCGGTAAACCAGCCCCAGGAAATAGTGCCGTAGGATGAGAGCTTGAGAATGCGAGGGTTTTTCCTGTCTTGTTATACAAAGTCACTTCATCTACACCGGCCTGCTCGCGTAAATGGTTAAGCAAAGGCACCTCATCAATCGCCGTACTTTCAGCCATCGACCCAGCCATACTTTCCCCTTTGAGCGCGAGATCATCAAGCATGCTATCCAGGCTAGTTCTTCCTAGATTTAGTCCTGCTTCTAACGCTTGATCAACATTGACGTTAAACCAAGTTTCAATGCTATTCGCCAGAAACTGCACGGAAACAGCATAGACCAAGGTACCAGGAACTAAAGCCGCGACACTAAAAACAATCAACAGTCTTAAAGTCAGGCGTGAACCAAATTCGCGTGAGCGTAATCTGCGGTAAAGCATTCTGATCTGGTAGCCAATCAATCCTAACAAACCCAACGCTAGGGTCGCCCCCAACAACAGCAACATGGTGTAGTTTTCTGCAAAGAGCGAGGTATTGGCAGTGGCCTGAAACAATAGGTATAGCAAGCCTCCCCCAAGGAGCACGCACACTCCAAGCAATACCCTTAATCGCCATGATGAAAAGAACATTAGTTAGGATTCACTGTAAAGCGATGTATGGGGGAAGTAAGCTGCCAATCACCTGTAGATAGGCTCTCTATCTGAAGCGGTTTGGGCAGTAATGAGGTATCCAGACCAAGAGAAATTGAAGCTTCGTAGCGCTGACCTTTAATTAAAGCTTGTTTCTCGGCAGCAGGTACGGCATGAACATGGGCTAAAGCCTTCAATGCTTCCTTAAGGTTAGTAAAGGTCTCATATGACGTCCCTATATTGAGTCGATACATTCTGGTTACAGGAACGAAGCTTAGTCGGCGATGCTCTTGAAAATGAATAATGGTCTCGTCAAACCACCATGCGCGGGTCCGCCATAAGTCAAAAGCCAGAACAAAATCTAGTGAGACGCCATGGGATACCGCATCCAGCAATTTAGGGGTAAGTTCCAGATCAAAATCAGCGTTAAGCAGATACCCTTCTTCTACCGTCTCAACATCAACTGACCGAATATTAATGCCTTCAGCTTTAGCTTCTAGCGCCAAACAGTAAACCAGAACACACCCTGTAATCAGAAGGTAAAATATATCCCGGGTGCGGTACCTAGGATTTGCAGGAGCGCTTAAGAATTGCGTAGAAAAATCCATCATGCAGGACATCGGGAATAATCCAACCTTTTTCAAATTTAGAGGAATCTATATGAATCAAGCGAGCATCATCTTGTTCTGTTAGAAAACCTTGAACAATCTTAGGGCCCTCTTCTGCAAACAATGAACAGGTAACGAATAACAATGTACCACCCGGTTTTAAGGTTCGCCAAAGCGCACGAAGTATTCGCGCTTGCTGAACTGCCATCGTTGATGGGTCAGCAGACCGTCTAAGCCAGCGAATATCAGGATGGCGCCGGGTGACGCCTGAACCCGTGCAAGGGGCGTCCAGTAAAATTCGATCAAACGCTATCCCATCCCACCAGGCATCTAGATGAGCCGCATCCGCACACACGATAGTTGCTTCTAAACTTAACCGGTCCAGATTGTGTTTCACTCTTTCTAAGCGCTGGGAGTCATGATCCAGAGCGCTCAGCTGTATATCCGCTAACTCCAACAAGTGGGCTGTTTTGCCACCGGGAGCCGCACAGGCATCCAAGATACGCTCTCCGTCTTTTGGTGCCAAAAGGTGCCCCGCCCATTGCGCTGCGGCATCTTGCACAGAAACCCATCCATCAAAAAAATGAGGGATATGCTCGACTGAAACCCCATGAGTAAGATGGACGCCTGAAACTCCTATGGGGTTTGCTTCTATCGAGTGTTGCTCTAGAAGGTTCAGGTACGCCTCTCGCGTTGTTTTGCGTTCATTCACTCGGAGGGTTAAAGGAGGCGGGGTTTGGGCGGTCTCAAGAATCTGCTTCCAGTGATTGGGATGGTCCCTCTTCATTCGGCGCACCCACCATTCAGGATGCGAATATCTGCCCTCTGCTGTCCGGTTGGCTTCGAGTTCTAACTCTTCTCTTTGACGGATAAAGTTACGCAAAACGGCATTGATAAACCCTCCTACAGCGGGATGGGCAAGCGCTCCTGCTGATGAAACGGCATGGTCTACGACGGCATGGCTTGCTGTTCGCGTATAGGCAATTTGGTATACGGCTACTTCAAGTAGGGTTTTTAGAAGCTCTTGCGTATTGTCATCTCGCAGCAGGGGTGTAAGTAAGGCTCGAATTCGCCCGCGATGGCGCAAAACTCCATAACAGACATCTCTGCATACAGCCTTTAAATGTGGGCCCAGAGCATCTAGTTTTGTCATGGCTTTAAGCGTTGCGGCATCCAAACTGCTTCCAGCATAGACCTGCTGCAAGAGTTCCACGCTGAGCATCTGCGCCAGATCTAATCTTTCGCCGCCCCCGCCCAAATTACGTGGGTGAGCGGACTTGGAGGGCTTAATTTCAGTCAAGTTTCGAACCCACCGGCACGGAACAACCCGCCAGAAAATCTTGAACGGGCAGCATCCTCCCACCCGGTCTTTGCAATCGGGTTATCCGTAATACGCCCGCCCCAGTCAAAATCTGCAAATCTTCCTGGCTGTTGAGCACGTATCCAGGCTGAGCTGTTTGAGGCAAATAGGTTGGGGAGTCTAAGACAAAAGCCTCACCCACTTTAATCATCTCTTCTTTAAAACGGAATCGTGCACCTGGACTTGGGGTGAATGCGCGAATTTGTCTTTCCAGAACCACCGCAGGTGACATCCAGTCTAACCAAGCTTCTTCCTTTTGTATTTTGGCTGCATACAGAACTCCGTCAACGGATTGTTGGCGTGCTTGTTGAATAACATCTTCTACTCGGTCTAAAGCCTTCAATATAATTTGAGCGCCAAGATCGGCTAGGCGATTGTGCAAGGTTTCCGTGGTATCACGCGGCTCTATAACGATTGATTCCTCAAGTAAGATCGGTCCTGTATCCAGTCCTGCTTCCATTTGCATGATTGCTACCCCTGTTTTTTGGTCACCCGCTTGGATTGCGCGATGAATAGGGGCTGCCCCACGCCAGCGAGGCAACAAAGAAGCGTGAATATTCAAACAACCCAATGGCGGGGAAGACAATATTTCTAAGGGTAAAATTAAGCCATACGCCGCCACCACCCAAACCTGAGAAGTATCATTTTTAATCCACTCTAGGATCTCTGGGGCCTTCAAGTTAGTGGGTTGGAACAGCGGCAAACCATGTTTTTGGGCCAATTGTTTAACTGGCCCCGGCATCTGTTTTTGTCCTCGACCTGCGGGACGATCTGGTTGGCAAAACACGGCGCTCACTTCATGGCCTGCAGCCAATATGGCTTCTAATGCCGTAGCAGCAAAAGCAGGCGTACCTGCAAAGACTAAGCGCATCACCCTGCCGTTCGTGAACGCTTGCGCATTTTTGTCTTAATTCGATTCTGTTTAAGTTGCGATAAATATTCTACGAAGACCTTACCCACCAAGTGGTCCATTTCATGCTGAATGCACGTTGCCAGCAATCCCTGCGCATCGAGTGTAAAACTATTGCCTTCTCTGTCTAGAGCTCGAACAGTGATAGCGTCTGGTCGTAAAATGCGATCATAAATACCCGGGACCGATAAGCAGCCTTCCTCCCGTTCAGCTTCCCCGGCTGAAGATAGAATTTCAGGGTTGATGAAAACCTGAAGCCGGTCATTATTTTCGCTTGTATCAACAATGATAATACGCTGATGAACATTCACCTGCGTTGCAGCCAAACCGATCCCTGGGGCGGCATACATGGTTTCAGCCATGTCATCAATTAATTTACGAATACTGTCGTCAACCTGCTTCACAGGCGCAGCTATCTTGTGCAAGCGCGGGTCAGGATAATGAAGGAGCGAAAGTAATGCCATGATCGGAGCACAATAAAAACAAATTAACGCTCATTATAACCCTTGGCAGTCCATGTTCTGCTCTGTGTAAGCTTCTAGTCACACAAGTTTTTTGTTGTTTTTGAACTGTTCCCATCTTTACCTCCAGACCTATGCTTAGGATTGATTTCATTGCCAGCGATCTAAATTTTTGATGCCAACCCATAAAAACAGATTATTACAACGTGAAGCTCTTCTCGAATTAGCCGCTATTCCAGGCTTTGGATCGGGGGTTTGGCAACAACTCCTTGGCGCTTTTGGGGATTTAGATAACGTCTGTCGTCAGCCCCTTCGACGAATGGCCGAAGCCTTATCGCCTGTTGCGGCAAAGCACTTTCGGGAGGGGCCCAAAGCTGAAGCAATCGATGAAAGATTGGCTTGGCTTGAAACGCCTAATCGCTCTGTCCTCACTTTAGCAGATGCCGATTACCCCGAATCTTTGCGAACTTTGTCTGACCCCCCTCCTATCTTGTGGCTTTCTGGGAACGCATCATTACTTCATCATCCCTCTCTAGCTATAGTCGGAAGCCGCCGAGCTTCGCCTCAAGGCTTGCAGGATGCACGAGCGTTTGCCAAGCACTTAGGAGAGGGGGGGTTAACCATTGTCAGCGGCTTAGCGGAAGGAATTGATGGGGCCGCTCATGAGGGTGCTTTAAACACCTTAGGGCGTACGATTGCCGTCCTAGCCCATGGACTAGATCGTATCTACCCCCCTTCACATCGCGCCCTTGGACATCGCGTTGCTATGGAAGGACTTCTTCTCAGCGAATATCCCTTACAGACGAGCGCAATGAAACGCCACTTTCCTGAACGGAATAGACTCATTTCTGGATTGAGTCAGGGTGTTTTGGTTGTAGAAGCCGCCATAGGAAGTGGGTCTTTGATCACCGCCCAGCAAGGATTAGAGCAGGGGCGCGAAGTCATGGCTATACCCGGTTCAATTCACTCCCCTTTTAGTAAGGGGTGCCACCAGTTGATCCGACAGGGGGCAACGTTGGTAGAGACCGTGCACGATGTATGGGCTCAACTTGCCCCTGTTCTGAGGCCGCATTCCTCTTTACCCGGGTTGACTTCGCCGCACCACGCCCCAATATCAGAAACTGATCCCGTTTTTAAAGTGTTACAAGCTGGTATTGCTGATGTAGATGAAATAGTAAACCTTACGTGCTTGACGGCAAGCCAGGTATCCTCCATTCTCGGTGAGGAAGAATTAGCAGGACGTGTTATCCGATTGCCAGATGGGCGATATCAAGGGCTTGTTCCTAATGGGTCTCACAGTGAATACTGTGAGAGTAAGGATTCGTAGTGTGACTTCGGGGAGTGAAACGAGAGACTATGTACGACATCCTAATTTTTGTTTATGAAAATTTTTTTTCCAGTGGGGTATATCCCACGAATGCAGTCCTTCAAAACCGTTTATTTGCTGCAGGCTTTGAACCGACTGAGGTAGAACAGGCACTCGCTTGGTTGGAAGTTGTAGATCAACTCCCAATTGGAACTTTTGAAACGGGCGGTAAAGCGTCGTTGAGATGTTTAAGTGATGCCGAATTTGATAAATTAGGCCAAGAAGGTTGGGGCTTTTTAAGCTTCCTTGAAGGCGGCGGAATACTTGGGGCTGAACAGCGAGAATGGATCATTTCCAGCGCAATGGCGATAGAAGGCGGTGCCATCAGCCTAGACAAACTCAAGCTGATTACCCTAACTGTATTCTGGCGGCAGGGACACCCCATGGACATCATGCTCATGGAAGAACTCATTGGGGACACCGAGCCCCTCATTCATTGATTGTGGGTTCGTTAAGTATTGCTGCATTGAGCCCTTTTACCCCTTCTTTCTGGGCTTCTTAGAGACTGCGCCAATATGGCTGAAAACCTCCTCATCGTTGAGTCGCCCTCCAAAGCCAAAACCCTGAAAAAATATTTAGGATCCAGCTTTGAGATTCTTGCGTCCTACGGTCACGTTCGTGACCTCGTTCCCAAGACCGGTGCAGTGGATATCGACCATGACTTCGCCATGCAATACCAAATGGTGGAACGCAATGAAAAACACGTCGAAGCCATCGCCAAGGCAGTAAAAAAATGTAATCACATTTACCTCGCCACTGACCCGGATCGCGAGGGGGAAGCCATTGCGTGGCATTTGGCTGAGATTCTGAAGGACAAAAAGCTTCTCAAGGACAAGACTATGCAACGAGTCGTGTTTTATGAGATTACGCAAAATGCCGTTCGAGATGCTGTAGCCAATCCCCGCGAGATTGCGCAACCTTTAGTCAATGCCCAACAGGCTCGGCGCGCCTTAGATTACCTTGTTGGTTTTAATATTTCTCCACTGTTATGGAAAGCACGGCGCGGTTTATCAGCTGGCCGAGTTCAAAGTCCTGCTCTGAGGCTCATTGTTGAACGTGAGCAAGAAATCAAAGCCTTTCAAACCCGTGAGTATTGGTCTATTCATCTTGAAGGGCTCAAGGATGGTCAACCGGTTCAAGCCAAACTAAATCAACTTGACGGTGAAAAACTAGAACAATTTTCTGTTACCTCGTTAAATAGCAGTGGCGAGGTCATGCGCACACTTGCTAAAGCTGTGGGCGGAAAAGTCACGATGATCCCAGGAGCGCTCTCCGAAGGGGCCGTTGAACTCTTTGAAAGCCAAGGGGGCCAAGTAAGAGTCACCAAGGTTGATCGTAAGCGCAAACAGAGACAAGCAGCAGCGCCCTTTACTACCTCTACGCTCCAACAAGAAGCGGTTCGTAAGCTTGGGTTTACTACGGATCGCACCATGAAGGTTGCCCAACAGCTCTATGAGGGAATTGCGATCGACGGCGGTGCAGTCGGTCTCATTTCATATATGAGAACGGACTCTGTTGCCTTAAGCCGAGAAGCCATCACGGATATACGACAATGGGTTTCTGGCCACTTTGATGCCGAGTATCTTCCCGAGAGCCCAGTAAGCTTTGCCAATCGATCAAAGAATGCGCAGGAAGCCCACGAAGCCATTCGTCCCACTGCGATTGCAAGGACGCCAGCAAGTTTGCGTGAACACCTTTCCCCTGAGCAATTTCGTTTATATGAAATGATTTGGAAGCGCACCGTGGCTTGCCAAATGTCGCCTGCACGGTTCGATACCGTCAGCATTGATTTAGCGGCTGCGGGCGATCCCTCACATTTGTTCCGTGCTTCAGGACAAACACTTGTTTTCCCTGGTTTTATTGCGGTTTACCAGGAAGGCAAAGACGATAACGAAGCCGAAGACGGCGAAGCGCGTTTACCTCATTTAGAGCAAGGCGATGTTTTAGAAGTCGTTCGACTCTTTGGCGAGCAACACTTTACGCAACCTCCACCCCGTTTCACTGAGGCCAGTTTAGTTAAAGCATTAGAAGAATATGGTATCGGCCGCCCCTCAACCTACGCCAGCATCATTAGCACGCTGCAAACGCGCGAATACGCCAATCTAGACAACAAACGCTTTACGCCCACGGATGTGGGAACTTGGGTCAATGCCTACCTAACCGAGCGATTTTCACGCTATGTGGACTATGCTTTTACCGCGAACATGGAAGACCAACTGGACATCATCTCTGAGGGAAAATCAGAATGGGTTCCCGTACTAAAACATTTTTGGGATCAGTTCTCAGAGTCTGTTCAGGCGGCAGGCAAACCCGCTCCTTGGCCCAAGGTAAATGAACTTTGTCCCAAGTGTAATAAGGCTTTATGCCTTCATTTAGGAAGTCGCGGCCTCTTTGTGGGCTGTGATGGATACCCCGAATGTGATTTCACTCGAAATATGGATGGCTCTACCGAACCGGTCGGTCCAACGATAGTGGGAGATGACCCTGAAACTTCTCACCCGATTTTGTTGCTAAAGGGTCCATATGGTCCCTATGTTCAGTTGGGTGAAGTCATTAAAGATGAAAAGAAGAAACCCAAACGTGCCTCTTTACCCAAGGGCATGGCACCTGCAGATGTCACTCTAGAAATCGCGTTAAAGCTTCTCACCTTGCCTCGAGATCTGGGCTTGCATCCTGAAACCGGCAAAAAAGTAGTGGCCAATGTAGGTCGCTTCGGTCCGTATCTTCAGCACGATGGAGAGTTCCGGTCAGTTCCTAAAACAGAAGATGTTTACACCATAGCGCTAGCACGAGCGCTTGAGATCATGGCACAGCCAAAATCTGCTGCTCGAGGCTCTTTACGCACGGTGGGCAAGCACCCCGAGGATGGCGCTGCAATCACCTTGCATTCTGGGCGTTACGGCAATTATGTGAAACACGGTAAAGTTAATGCCACCCTTCCAGACGGAACCGATCTCGACACGCTGAGTCTCGAAGAGGCCGTGGCTTTGCTCAACGCGCGAATAGCGGCTACATCTACCAAGAAGGTCGCAAAACCCGCTAAGGCCAAAAGTCCCGCGAAAAAAACAACTACGGTTAAAAAACCGGCGACCAAAGCTAAAACAAGCTCGGACAGTAAGGCCAAATCCGATAAACCAAGTACCAAAAAATCAACAACGGCTCGATCTCCGGTTAAGAAAACAGCA
>CAIVHB010000141.1 GCA_903905585.1 uncultured Ferrovum sp.
AGAAGGAGAGAACGAGAAAAGGAACCTTAATGGCGTAAAAGCCACTGAACAAAGCTGAGTGGTGCTGTTTTTTAGGACCATCAGTAGTCATAGTTCCGTTCTTTTTACTGCAGCCAAATTAGCCTATTGTAAAAGCTGTTGCAGGTGGACCTGCTATATTTTAGGCAGACCTCAATTGCTGAACATTTTAATTTTGGCAGGTGCATCGTATCTAGTTGAAATATACTGCATGCGCGTAGGGGTTGCGCGTGCGCTGCAGCCATGTTTGATACAGCACCACGGCAAGCTCAGGAAAGCCTTGGTTGTGAAGCTGTTCTGCCTCAGAAATAATCTGGGGAAAGTCGATCTCGCCCTTCCATGATTGCAGGATGAGATCGGTATACGAATTGGGATTATTCAAGGGTGAAAAGGTCTTCGAGGCAATTCAAAACCCTGATATTAGACCATAAATTCACCCAAAATGGGTGGCGAAGCCACGTCAACAAGCTTGGATAAGCTGAGTTTTATTTATGGCCACCACCATGCGCTGTGCGTTTTAGATTGCGCGAGTTTTGTTCCAGGAGCAATGATGGAGCAAGACTGCTGTTGGGCTTGCATCGCCGCACATAATTCTTGGGCTTCTTTTTCTGAGTCAAACCCTGTCACTGCCAAACGATACCACGCGGTGAATTCCTCTTTTTCGGCGATAACTTGATCGCCTAAGGTGAGGTGCAGTGCGCGCTTTTTCATATAGCTAGGGTAACGACGATTCAAATCGCGCCACATCGCAGGAATGACCGAGCGATCATAGATTCCATACACAGAGACTTCCCATTGTTTGGAATTGCTAGATGCTTGTTCACCGGTTTTTGCGGCGAAAAGAATCATCTCGGGTTCTGTACCAATGGCTTTTAAGTCTTCTCCCAAGCCTTTTGCAACGCCCGCTCCTAAGGCCTGATAAAGATTGACGTAGGCTTTAATTAATTCAGATTTTAATTGTTGTTGCTCTAAGAGCTGACGTCGGCAGGTTTTTTGTGCCTCGATTATCGCACTTAAATCGACCGCACCGACGGCATAGGCTTGCTGACTGGTTTTGTTGAGATTGAGGCCTACACGAACGACCTGAGCTTGGGATTTTAGTTTTTCTTGATTGACGCGCAAGCTGGTCAGGGCGCTTTCTACTTCTTTTACCGACTGCAGCACAGTGCGGGCATAGGTCTCTACCATTTCTTGATAGACGAGCTGAGAGGCGGCCTGATCTAGATCTTTGGCGCCGCCATCAAAAATCGTAGCGGTTAAGCTGCCAATGATGTTCCAAAAGAAAAAATTGGATTGCAAAAGCTGAGCAGGTCCTAATCCACTAAATCCTGTTTGGGTCGCAAAATCAATAGGGGGGAAAAGACGTGCGCGTGCCGCGTCGATGTCGGCATGCGCCGCTTTTAAGCGTGCTTCAATTAAACGTATATCTGGGCGCTCAGTCAGCAACTTTGCGGGAAGTGAATTTGGTAAGGTGGGCGCTTCAATTGAATCTAGTCCTCGATCGCTGAGGTGCAATTGTTGAGGCACAGCGCCAATCAGAAAAGCCAGACTATTTCTTGCTTCTTCTCGTTGTTGCTCGTATCCAGGAATGGCAGTTTGCAAAGTAAATAACAATGCACGAGATTGTTCTACTTGATCGATAGTGGCGTCATGCAGCGCGAACTTTTGTTCGGTGGTTTTGACCAGTTCGGCGGTTAGGGCCTCGTCGTCTTTCGCCAGACGGATGACGTCGTTGGCTGCGAGATAGCCGATGTAGGTAGTGGCTAGCGTTGAGAGCAGGATGCGTTGGGCATTTTCCCGCTCATAGACTGATCTCCAAAACTGAAGGTCGGCCGAATCCTGCATAGCTTTGCGCTCTCCCCATAAATCTAGACGCCATCTGCCGGCAAGACTGGTTTGCAAAGTTTTCTGAATGTCACGGTTACTGCCACCCACAGGAATATTTCCCACCGTACCACCTGGAACCTGGCCTGCAACTTGAATCGGCGCAGTAAGGGTGGGGCTGCCGCCTGCGGTGACTTGATCAGCGCGAATTTTGGCTTCGGCCATTTGTACCGTGGCGAGTTTGATATCAGGACTGTTGGCTAATGCACGGTCAATGAGTTGATTCAACTCTTCGTTATCCAGCGTCTTCCACCAGATTGGTGGAGTGGGCTCTGGTTTCTCAGTTGCTTGATTTCGATAGCTTGGTGGTAGTTGAATAGCTGTCGCTAATTTAGGTTCAATAGGCTCGGGTTGTAGGGCGTTGTGGCTGCAACTATTGAGCAATAAGGTACTCAATATTGCCCCAATCATTCGGCGCATTCTGATGCTATTCATGTTGGATTTAGGGTTCACGCAGCGCTTCGCTCGATGCTTTCATGATGGGCCAAATCAAATAAGACATTACGGTACGTTTACCCACAATGATCTCGGCATTTAAGGTCATACCTGGCAGCAATCTGGCATGAGGGGGCATGTTATCCAGAGTTTGTCTGGAAAGTGCTAGTTTAGCCGTGTAATAGCTTTCTCCAGACGGACCTGCATTGGGATCACGGCGGAAAGAGTCTTGGCTGATTTGGGTTAACTTGCTATCTAAGGTTCCATATTTTTGGAAGGGGAAGGAGTCAATTTTGATATTGCCGTGATCTCCATTTCTTAATAAGCCAATATCGGATGACTCAATTTGGACTTCAGCTTGCAAGTTATCCGAGATGGGGACCAGCGTAAAAAAAGCTTCTGCCTCGCGAATAATTGACCCTTGCGAAACTTTGGCCATTTCAAGGATCACCGCATCAGCAGGGGATACGATGGTGATTAAATTGTTGTGGCGTGATGCTTTTTCTAATTGATCTTTCAGCGCATCCCGTTCCCGCGAAATAGAGAGCAGTTCCTCTAACATTTTTTGGCGCCATCCCGTTTGGAAGGCTGATTTTTCTGCTTGCGCTGCCGCCAATTCGCGCGCGACTTCCGCTTGTTTGCTTTTAACCTGTTGCAAGCTGCGTTGCGCTTCTATTAATCGATCTTGAGACTCAAGAAGGCGGTTAGTGACCGCTAATTTCTTATTGACCAAATCCTCAGACATCTCTTTCATTTCTTGTAGGATTTTGATCCGCGATGTCATGGCAATTTCATCGCGCTGTGCTGCTTCCAGTGTGGAGCGTAAGCGCGCAATGGTTTCGTCTTGGCGCTTGACCTGAGAAGCATAATTGGCTTGCCGTTCATTAGATAAATTCGATTGAATTTCGTTATCGGATTCAGATCCTTGACCCTTTGCCCCTTTCTTACCGTTGAGTTCTGCATTAATCGATTCCCACTGGGTATTCAAACTATCCAGTTTTGTTTTGATTTGCGATTCATCTGCTCGGGTAAAGGTAGGGTCTAATTCCGCAAGTACATCACCTTTGTGCACCAATTGGCCTGTTTTGGCATGGATAGATTGGATGATGGCCGTATCAAAAGGCTGCAAGATGATATTGGGTTTGGTGTTGACGAGTCTTCCCTTGACGGCGACCGCTACTGGGATTTCGGCAAATGTTGCGTAAATCAAAAATGAAACGAAAGCCGCTGCAACGACATGGAGCGTCAAGCGCGCCACATAGGGGGGTGGGCGACGTTCCAGCTCATCCGCATCGGGTAAAAAATCGATGGCGGTGCGGTTGCTGGCTTTCTGTTGCGAATCTTCTTTACTCATAGATGACTCGTCTGTTGGTTCCACAAGGTTTGATAAGTTTCACTGCGCTGAAGGAGTTCAGAGTGCGTGCCCGCGTCGGCAAGCTTGCCTTGATGCATGACCAGGATGGCATCTGCATTGACCAAAGTAGAGAGACGGTGTGAAACCATAATCACGGTGCGTCCTTTGGAAATGTTGTGCAGATTGCGCATGAAAATAGCTTCACTCTCAGGATCGAGTGCACTGGCTGCTTCATCCAGAATTAAAATACGGGGTCTTAATAAGAGTGATCGGGCAATCGACATACGCTGCTTTTGACCACCACTTAAATTCGCCGCACTCTCTTCTAGAATCGTGTCGTAACCTTGCGGTAGGCGTTCAATAAATTCGTCGGCGCCCGCTAGCTGCGCTGCCTGCACAATTTCTTCAAACGTAGCACTGGGCATGGCAATCGAGATGTTGTCGCGCACCGAGCCACGGAATAAGAAGTTTTCTTGTAGGACGACACCCATCTGACGGCGTAAATGTGCAAGATCAATTTCTCGGGCATCAATTCCATCAAAACGCACGACCCCATCTTGAACGGGATAGAGACCCTGAAGGATTTTTGTGAGTGTTGTTTTACCCGAACCGCTTCGCCCCACAATCCCTACTACGGAACCTGCCTTAATGGTGAAGGTGGTGTGATCTAGGGCTGGGTTGTGTGCCCCCGGATAACGGAACACCACATTATCAAATTGAATGTCGCCATTGAGTATAGGACGCAGGCCACCGCTGCCTCGTCCTTCTGAGGGGCGGTTCATGACGTCGGCTAAAATACGGACTGATACCGCCGTTTGCTGATATTCGTTGATTAAGCTCACTAGCGCCATCAATGGACCACTGACTCGGCCTGACAGCATCTGGAAGGCGATGAGGCCACCGACGGTCATGCTTTGGTCGAATACACTTTGGGCTCCGACCGCAATGATGATGACTGGCAAAAGCTTACCCAGAAATTCGGTCACTGCATTTCCGTTTAAAGCCAGTTGCGCCACACTAAAGTGTGCGTTGATGGTCTGCGCTGACATTTGGTCATAGGATTTGCGGAGTGCCGGTTCGATCGCCAGAGATTTGACTGTTCGCATGCCATGGATGGTTTCGACCAACATGGCTTGGCGATTGCCCTCAGCAGAATTTAGTTTATCGAGTAGTTTCTTGAAGGTCGGCAATAGCGCGGCCACAACCCCTGCGATGAGGAAGGTAAACACCACTACCACCACCCCTAAGGTAGGGGAATACGAGAACATCAGTGGTGCATAGAACAGCATGGTCACCGTATCGAGTACGGTAAAGAATAAGCGCCCCGTGAGAAAACCACGAATCCCTTCTAATTGCTGCATGACACGCGCAACCACCCCTGCTGAAGTGGTTTCGAAGTAATCAATGGGTAAGGACAGTAAATGTGCGAATGCTTTACGTGTCATTCGAATATCGATTTTATTGGTGGCGTGCAGCATCAGTATTTGCCGCAAATAAGAGAACGCTCCTTCAAAAGCCATGGCAATTAACACGCCGATGGTGAGGACCCACAGCGTGGGCATGCTCTGGTGAACGAGGACGCGATCGATGACCAACTGAAAAAATAGTGGGGATGCCATCGATAAGAAACTTAAGGAAATAGCGGCGATGGCGACATCGCGGAAGGCACTGCCTTGCTTCAGAATTTCGGGGATAAACCAACCAAAACCAAAGGGCTGTTTGGCATCGGTAATAGCATGGGTGCGTTTTAAGAAGATGACCGGGCCACCCCACATTTGCACAAATTCATCGCGCGTCTTGAAGTGTACGGCTGGTTTTTCATCTAGGGGATCGAGGAGGGCGACTTCACCTTCTGAGCCATCTCCTCCTGCGCGCACACCAACAATAATGATGGACTTGCCATTACGCAGATGGCCAATGAAGGGGAATACCCCTTCTTGTTGGAATAAACCATGCCAACTCAGTTTTGCAATACGTGCTTTAAGCCCGATGCCTTGCGCCATTCTAACAACAAGCGTCGGGCGTGGCTCTTCACCGGTAAGCGCGTATTCATGGATCAATTGCTCAGGATTGATCTGAAGTCCATGGTGCTGCGCAATGGCAGTCAGGCATTGAACGAATGAATGTGAAGCAGGCTGGGCCATGCGAGGCTCTCTTCCTTGGAATCAACTGGTGATCGTTATTTACACCAGTGAATGATTCCATAGCGCTGCGCTGCGCCATCTCAGGAAAAAGCCTGAAAGACCCCCCTATCTTTGAGTTGGCGCTCTTTCCATTGAAATGGGATTAGTGGGTAGGAAGCGCTTGGTAGATTGGAATGAGCCGAGATTCCAGTTCGCGCACGAATTTTTCGGTATTAAATGCATTCCCGGTTTCTTTGATTTTCTTTAAATGCGCGCGCATGGTTTTGCAGCGCTCAGGGTTTTTTGCCAAGCTCACGGCGATCTCTTCGTAATCCCTTAAGCTGCGGGTGATGAGTTCTGGAAGCCCCACTGCTTTCAAGTGCGCGCCGGCCATCCTCGAGGCAAAAGATCGCCCTGTTAAGGTCAATATCGGGCACCCCATGAAAAGACAATCATTGGCAGTCGTCCCTGCATTAAACGGGAAGGTATCGAGGAAGAGATCCGCTATTTCATAGCGAGCTAGATAGTTTTCGGGTGAAACGCGCGTTCCAAAAATTAATCTGTTTTCTGCCAGGCCTTTTGCTTTGGCTTCTTTGCGTAAATTTTCTTCGGCCCATGGATTATCTGCTAAAAGCCAGAGCACGCTATGAGGGGTGCGTTTCAGAATTTTGATCCAAGTCCTAAACATCTCTGGTGTGTATTTATAGCTATTGTTCAGTGAACAAAAAACAAAGGCCTCTTCCGGCAGATGATTACTCCCACGGGTCGGTGTGGGGCCAACGGGGCGCTTGTTATCGCTGACCATATACAGGTCAGGCATGTAGATCGGCTTTTCAGAATAGAATTTGGCGGATTTAGGCGGAATCAAAAACTCATCCGCAATCACATAATCAATGGAAGGGAAACCTGTCGTGGCAGGTAAACCTAGATAGGTGATTTGAATGGGTGCAGGACGGTATTCCAGCATATCCGCTCTGGCCCCAGCCGTTTGCCCCTGAAGATCAATGAGGATATCAATTTCGTGTGATCGGATTAATTGAGCGGATTGCTCGGGATTCAATCCGTGAATCGGGAAGAAATGATCCATAGAACGGATCACACGCTTGCGTAATTCTGAATGGTCTTCGGGGCTCCAATCGTAGCCGTAAACCTCAAATTGATTGCGATCATGCAATTCGAATAAGCCCACGGTCAGCAGCGATACGGGGTGCAAACAGAAATCGCCGGAGGCATAGCCAATGCGGATTTTGTCGTGCTTGTAGCGGGTTTTGGTGCTTAAGGCTGGGAGGTTGGGTGTAACCTTTTTCTTGATGAATTGGCGAGCTGCTTCTAATTGCTCTTCGGGATCATCGGAGACACTTAACATCGCTAATGCCGAAGTATGTTCGTGCATTGCCTGTTCGGTGAGGCCTGGCATGACGGGATACACTGGCCAAGTACAAATCTTTTGCCTTAGGAATACCCAGTGATGAATCGCATCGGGTTGATCCGCCGAGAGGGTAAGGCTGCGCGTGAGGTAATCGACTGCTTTGTCAAACTTTTTAAGTATTTCGTGCATTCGTCCCAAATGATTTAACGCACTCAATAAAAGGATTTGATTGTCTTTGTCATTGGGACAATGTTCTGCTACCCATTCCCATTGTTCCGTGGCCTCATCGAATTGTCCTTTGCCCTCTAGCAGCAGACCTAAGTTCAATCTAGGATGCATAAAGTTGGGGGAGAGCTCGATGGCTTTTCGATAAGCCGTTTCTGCTTCCTCGTTAAGATTCAGCGAGGAAAGAAGAGCCCCTAAATTGAAATAGACCGCGTAGGCGAGAGAGTTAGAGGTATGGTTTAACCAGGTTTGATAAAGAACGACAGAAAGCGCATGCATGCCTCGGGCATTGAGTTGCTCTGCTTCAGTGATAATCTCTGGAAAGCCAATCTCGCCTTTCCAGGACTTAAGAATGAGTGAAGAAAAAGAATCGGGTGCCGACATGATCAAAAGCCTCTACCACGTAAAAATTATTTGCGGCTATTAGACCAGATTTGCGGCGGAAGGGTGAGCCCGCTGTTAGCTTGCATTCTTTTTGCTAGGAATAGAGAGTGATGTGCTCGCCGTGTTTAACCATTCCATGCCACCTGATAAGCTTGAGCTATTCAAAGTCATCGGGATCTGTCCTGAGCTTGAATTGTTCAAAGGAAGAGGCGTTGAATGGAGGGCTTGCCCATTGGCATTGAACTGACTTAAGGCTTGGAGAGTGCTCGCTATTTTGGGGGCTAGGGTTTCGGCTGAAAGATGGGGTAAGGTGGTCACCGACGAACTGAGATGCGGTGCAGCTTGCGCTGCAAACCAGACGTCAGCCATCGTTCCCGTTGCGCCAGAGGAAGTTACAAAGCTAGAAATTAAGCCTACAAGGTTGCCATGATTGGTGTGCGTTGAGGCTTGGGCATTGAGGTTCAGTTGCGTGATACCCAACTGGCTCAAGGATTCCATCACCCCTGTTGCATTGCCACTGCTATTGCCGGTATCGACCCAAACTTTCAGTTCATTGAACTGAGCATCTTGTGCATTGATGAACCCATCACCATTCGTATCTAGTTCTGTGAGTGCTTGATAACCATCTACTGCTTTATCACCATTGGCTAGGGTGGTGCCTTGACCAAACAACTGCGCTCCGCTGGAAAGGGTATTCGTATTATGGGGGTCTAAAACCAGTAGCCCCTCTCCTTCGGCAATCCAGCCAGTGTGCATAGATTGGCCATTACCCAATAAATCAAAGTTCACCCCCTCTGCGATGTTGGTAGTTTGAATTCCTTTACCCGTTAGATCCAACACGATGGGTGTCACGTAATTGATTAAAGACTTGCCACCAGAACTTGTGCTGATCAGAGCATTTATTTGAGAGCTCGATAAGCTGGCTTCTTGTGTGGCAGATATCGCGTGAAGTTGGAGTGTTGTCATCGACACCAAGCTGGAGGTATTGAGTGCTGGAAGCTGCACTGAAGTCAGTGCAGACACCGCAGACGTGGTGAAACCGTTTCTAATTTGATTGGTGGTGAAGGCAAGGATTTGATCCGAAGTCAGGCTTTGAAGCTTAGTGGTGTAGGCGCTACTTAACTGAGCGGTAGTGAGTGCACTGATAGAAGCAGTAGATAGGGCGGCAAGCTCAGCAGGTTTGAGAGAACGAAACTGAAGCGTGGTGAGGGCTGCCGTCTGGATTGAGTTGAGGGCAGCCACTTGATCTGTAGAAAGATATTTGATCTGAATGGAGTTAAAACTATTGCTGATCTGATCGGTGGTGAATGTACTGAGGGTTGAAGTGGAGAGCGCAGCGATCTGACTTGAGTTGATTTGGCTGAGTGCTGCTGTAGTTAAAGCACTCGCTTGAATCGAGCTTAGGGCAGAGAAGGCAGTAGAACTCAAGGATGCGATTTGAACAGAAGTTAATCCATTCCTGATTTG
>CAIVHB010000142.1 GCA_903905585.1 uncultured Ferrovum sp.
CAAATTACCGCGGATACGGCAGTGCGCTTGGGATTATTTTTTTCAATGGAACCCCGATTCTGGATGAATTTACAAACAGAGTATGACTTGAGGATCACGCAACGCGAGTCAGCAGTGCAGATGACTTCCAGAATTCGGGTATACCAAGCCGCTTAGTTTTTGTTGCGAAGCAGGCGCTGACGTTCTCGCTCCCATTCCCGCTCTTTCTCGGTTTCGCGCTTGTCGTGCTGCTTCTTCCCTTTGGCTAGGCCCAGTGCCAGTTTGATCCGCCCACGCGTGTAATGCAGATCCAATGGCACCAAGGTATAGCCGGCGCGTTCTACTTGGCCGATGAGCTTAGAGATTTCTTCCTGATGCATGAGCAAATGCCGCGTTCTAACCGGGTCAGGAGAAACATGGGTAGATGCAGTTGGTAAGGGGCTAATGTGAGCGCCAATCAGCGTTAAAGCGCCGTTGAGGATCACAACGTACGCCTCCTTCAACTGGGCGCGCCCAGCCCGGATGGCTTTAACCTCCCATCCTTCTAAAACGAGGCCGGCCTCAAACCGTTCCTCGATAAAATAGTCATGGAAGGCCTTGCGGTTTTCAATAATGCTCATTTCCGCATGCGGTCTCATCAATTAATCGTGTATTTTACGGCATTCTGGTGATGCCAAGGAACCCATACTCGGATGGCTCAAGTTCATAAGACGGTTTTGGTGGAATATTCTGCTTCTCACATGCGCGATCTGGTTGAAGATGTGCTTGCCTATCCACAATTTTTGCCCTGGTGCGGCGGTTCGGCGATTCGCTCGCAAGAGGGCGCTATCACGGTTGCTTCAGTCACCATCGACTTCCACGGTGTAAAGCAAACCTTCACCACGCGCAATACGCGTATTTCAGATGCATTGCTCGATATAGCCTTGGTGGATGGGCCTTTTAAGCGCCTAGAAGGGCATTGGAAGTTTGTTCCACTCGGTGAACCCGCGGCGACTGTCGTGACGGAGGCCAGCCCAAAGGGTAGCGGGCAAGTTTCATCTGGAGTCAGTACGACGGGAGCTGGGCCAACAAGTGGCGAAGAAGTCGGGACAGGGCAGGGCGCCCCTGCAGCGATAGTAGGGTGCAAAGTCGAACTATCACTAGAATACGAGTTTTCAAGTCGTATTTTAGAACGGTTGATTGGCCCTGTTTTTGCCCGGATCTGCGATACCTTTGTGGATTGTTTTGTGTCGCGGGCAGATCAACTCAAAGCGGCAGACACACTGAAAACAGGTAATTCACTTTGAATAGATCCTGCCAACCTCAAGTAGATGATGACCAAGACGCTCGCCATCCCTCAGAGATCAAGAGGACCTGATGCGCGTGTGTGTATGCATCGATCAAGTGGGAGAAATGCGCCGATTTTGGTTAGATCTGCCCACTGGCGCGCTTGTACGTGAAGTATTGACTCACTTCGGTCTGGTGGATGCACAGGGTGACTTGCCTGCAGAGATTGCTGTGGGTGTTTTTGGTCAGATTATTGCGCTGGATTATGTTTTGTCGGAAGGGGATCGGGTAGAAGTCTATCGCCCTCTGGCGATATCCCCCGCGGAACGCCGCCGTCAGCGCGCGGCGCAACGGAAACGTAATTAGCCCGTAAGAGGATGTTGAGAAATATAGTCTTGGAGGGCTAAGTCGATTCGTGTTTGCCA
>CAIVHB010000143.1 GCA_903905585.1 uncultured Ferrovum sp.
CCAAAAAGTGCCTACGATACGCCTACGAGTGCTAGTAAAAGTAAAAAGGCTTCCAAGCCGATTGACCTGAAAGCCTTATAAATACTGGTTGCGGGGGTAGGATTTGAACCTACGACCTTCGGGTTATGAGCCCGACGAGCTGCCAGACTGCTCCACCCCGCGTCCGAAACCAACTAAGACTGAGATTATGGCCTCTTTAACGCGTAACGTCAATTTTAATGACGGTTTTGATGACTGAGCGTTCTTTGTATAGGACTTAATCCGTATCGATAGAGAAACGGCCAAAAGGCGCAGGGCGACCCTGGCCGTCGTCGTAGCCTTCGGGGTTGTTGCTCATGGTCTGGTGTTTGGGGGACTCTGCGTTGCGCAATTGTCGAAGGGGGGCAGCAAGATCAGTTGCATACCTATTTCTGAACCGGATGTTTTCTGGGTAGGGAATCACCTCGGGAACTTCTCCTGATTGCAGGCTAGACTGAATAATCTTCCATTCTTCTGCTGAAAATAGATCATCGTGTTGTTGTTTGAATATTGCGCGTGCACGCGGATCGGTGAGCAAGAAGGTCTCGAACTCTTCTGGAAAAATATCGTTGGGGTTGATGGAGTACCAAGGCTCTGCAGCCATTTCATCTTCTTCATTGCGCGGAGCAGGAATACGACGGAAATTGCAATTGGTGATGTAGTCAATCTCATCGTAGTCATAAAAAATGACGCGGTTGTAGCGCGTAACGCCGAAGTTTTTGAACAAGAGATCTCCCGCAAAAATATTGGCTTTGGCGAGTTCTTTCACCGCAAGGCCATATTCGTTTAAAGCATGGGCTCGTTGCGCCTCATTGGCCTTATCAAGATAAATATTCAAAGGCACCATGCGCCTTTCGATGTAAAGGTGGCGGATCACGATGGTGTGTTCATCCTCTTCAAGAAGCGAAGGGGCAAGGTCTCTTAATTCTTTAAGCAGCTCCTGACTAAATCGTGACTTTGGAAATGCAACATTGGAGTATTCCAGGGTGTCAGCCATACGCCCGACTCGGTCATGCCTTTTGACCAATTGATACTTGGCTTTGACTTGCTCACGGTTGATTTGCTTAGGTGGCGCAATAACGTCTTTGATGACCTTAAACACGAAGGGATAAGAGGGTAGGGTGAATACCGCCATGACCAGACCTTTGATGCCCGGTGCAATCACAAAGTCATCGGTAGAGTGCGCAAGATGATGAAGGAAGTCACGGTAGAAGAGCGTTTTGCCTTGCTTTTGCAAACCTAAAATACTGTAGAGCTCGGCTTTGGATTTATTGGGCAGAAGGGTGCGGAGAAAGGTGACATAAGCCGAAGGCACTTCTATATCCACCATGAAATAGGCGCGACTGGAGTTCAACATTACAGCGAGATGCTCGGCTTCAAGTAACACGGTATCGATGTAAAGTTTGCCCTCGTTGTCTTGCATAATCGCGACAACGAAGGGGTGGCTCTGACTACCGTTGATGACTTTTCCAATCAAATACGCTGAGGTATTGCGAAAGAACAGGCTAGAGAGAATTTGAATTTGATGATTGGCCTCCAGCACTAACGGTGAAGGAAGAAGGTCGCGCCATCGGCGAATAAGTCTTCTTAGATCGCGTTTGAGATCTTGAAAGGGGAGTTGTAAACCGAAGTCGGTGATGACGTCATGAATGCTTTGGCGGAGGCCTGATTTAAGTGGGTAGTAGCAGCGATAAGCGGGGGGATCGGAAGGAATGTGCTCGGTTGATACCCCTGGTCTTACAAAAATAAAATCATTATTGAAGTAAGTGCGGTGCAGAATTTTGCAGCACACTGAGTTGAAAAAACTTTCTGCAAGCTCAGGTTGTTTGTGTTCAATCAGGAGGCAAATATATTCAAGTTTAATGAGCTGCCAAGTTTCCCCATCTAGAGCGCCTGCGCTAAATTTGGTTTCGAGTTCTTCTGTGGCTTCAACCACCCGTTGATCATAAAACGCGATTCGTTCGGTTGTGGCTTGTTGGAGTTTGAGCCACTCACGGGTTTCCCATAGTCTCCTCGCTTCTTGGCTTGCTGCGCGGAATAAACGGTAATGTTTGTTAAACCCTTCAAGCAAAACGGTGGCCACTTCGCGCGCAATTTCTCTTCTAGCTAGTGCGCCACCAGCAGTTTTTTGAGTGTTTGGGTTGAGGGTTGAGTGTGTCATGGATTCTTATCCTACTCCAGGATAGCCAAGGCGCAAGTCTTACATCGCTTAGAAAATAATTTGCCATAGTTACGGGGTTTGTAATATCGTTTGGACTTAAGCAACGTCAATGGTGCCTAACAGTTGTCTGGCTGTTGGGTTAAACGGGAAGATGGTGCGCAGTTCATTCTGCAATGCCATCACTGCCCTCGCAACGGTAATTGGGAGTAGCAATCGGCAACATGCCACTGGGGAAACCTGGGAAGGCGCTGGTTGTAAAGAGTTTGATGAACTCTTTCCCAAGAGTCCGTATACCGGCCCTGACGTGTACCAAACACGTGTCGCGATGGGCGGCCGATTGGATTGCGAATGAATGGTTACTTTGCCTTTTGTGGCGCGAAGTCACTATATCGTTCGTTTTTTTCGATGCGTGTGTGGTCATGCTCCATTTTTTTGGATGTCGATATGATCTCGCACCGCCTTGTATTCTATTCTTCAGCTCTAGCTATGATCAGTGCACCTTTGTTGCATGCTTCGTCTGCTTTTGCAGATGAGTTGTTACCCATCGTGGTGACGGCTTCGCGTTCTCCCGTTTCTACTCAAGATACCTTGAGCGACTTTGTAATTATTTCCCATGAAGAGATCGAGCGGGCTGGGCATTCTAGTTTGCCGGAACTCCTGCAAGCTCAGCGCGGCGTGCAGATCGATAGCTATGGGGGAAGCGGTAACCTATCTTCAGTTCATTTAAGGGGCGCTTCAAACTCACAGGCAGTCATGTTGCTAGATGGTGTGCGAATTGAGTCCTCTTCAACGGGTGGGCCTATTTTAAATTTAATCCCACTCTCTATTATTGACCATATCGAAATTGTTTTTGGATCGCAAAGCACCTTGTTTGGTGCCAATGCCTTGGGTGGAGTGATTCAAATTTTCACTCAACAAGGCGGAGGGGCAACACAATGGGGTGTTTCAACTGGATATGGTAGTTTTGGAACGAGTCAAGAAAGCGCAAATATGGTTGGGGCATTGGATAGCAACAACAAGATGAAATTTAGTCTTGGCCTCACGCAAGAAAAATCCTCTGGCTTCAACACCATTGCAGCAAACAACATCAGTCTGCCCTATGGCTATCCGGTTAATTCAACCGGTTATAAGCGTATTGGTTTGAATGGAAGTTTTACATTGGATTGGACGCAACATCATCAACTTGGACTAAAGATATTGAGTAGCGCAGATCACTATCAATTTCCGGGTAGTGATGGTGACTCTTATTACTCCTTAGGTTCGCCGTATTCGAGCAGAATTAACAGTGGGGTGAATCAATTTACTTCGCTGAGTGTGTTTTCCAATGACCAAATTGCGCATGACTGGAGCAGTCAGTTTCAGATCACCAAAATATTTAACTTTAGTCAGTTGATCG
>CAIVHB010000144.1 GCA_903905585.1 uncultured Ferrovum sp.
GATTCTGCCTGTCGATCTAAGCTAACCATCATCAGCCCCCCTTGACCAGAGGCGCTGTGGCTGAGTGCAAAAAACAGACTAGCCGTTCCCAATTGACCCACTAAAAAATCTCCACCCGCTCCTATCGTTGCCTGGTCTTGCGTAGCCTCAAGATGCAATTCACCCGTTAGTGAATCACTCAATCCCCTGCGAAAATTACCTGAGCCAATCAGAGTACTGTAATCATTACTTTCAATGCCAAAGTTTTCTCGCACTAAACCAGCATCAAATGAAAAATCATCCAATCCTTTGCGCAGAAGGGCCTGACTTCCATAAAAAGGAAGATTAATAATCTGTGAACGCCCTAAAAGATCCTTCACAACAAGCTGAACCATTCCAGCACCCGAAACGATTGGAAGGTTTCTGATTTCGAAAGGTCCTGGTGGAACAGTCTGACGCGAAACAAGTGCATTATTTACAAACACATCCACTGTCGACGGTAATAGCGCTTGCCCCACAGCACTTTGAGGCACGTACGTCAGAAATCCTGGCTGGGTTTCAAAATTTGTTCCATAGTGAAATCCTCCAAAGCGAACAGCGCGGCCCCATGCCCCTGGGGAACTGATGGCATCACCAAGACGCAAAGTTTGCATTGTTTCTGGATGATCAATCGTCCAAGTGCTATCTAATCGCGTCGCACGGCTATCTGTAGAGGAATGCTCTACGAGGACACTACTAGTTCCTACCCCAAGCGTATTAAAATATCCCAACTCGAATTGCCCAAATCGTTGTGAGGAACTTTCAGATTGCGCTCCGAGTAAATCATAATTGATGAACCCCCCAGAACCCGACCGGACCGAAGGAGGGTACGTTGAAGACTGAGACAAACGTTGTGTTTCTATAAATGCCTCTGGGCGTACTTCAATTGCCAATGTCATTTTCTCGGCATTAAAGATATGAGAGATATCCTCGATTGCGCTTAATGGGTAGAAGTACTGTCCTTCATATTGAATGGCTTTACTGACGGGTGGTGCTCGAAACCTCCAACCTTTTAGATCCTCTATCCAAATATAAAAAATACCGCGCTGATCCATCAGAACTTGGACAGTCTGATTTAACTTTTGCCCATCAATATCAACTTCTAGTAAAAGTGATTGATAAGAGGAAGAAGGGATCTCTTCAGTGTCCAGATCCACAACCAACACATTTTCCTGGGGCATATCAAAGTAGTGTTGATCTCCCTGAGAGACCCCTGCAGCAGCAACAATCGGAAAAACTGTCCAGATCACTAATTGATTAAAAGAATTACGGCAAATCCAGGACAGTTTCCGTATTGGTTTTCTAAGCATCGGCCTCTCAAGATGACCAAGCATTTAGGGAACGATTTCAATTGATGTCTCATGATCAGAAATTGATGGATGCGGTGACGGTATCTAAGTAGGTATCCACCGAAACATCTTGACCTGCTGCGATTGTTCCGCAGACGTTGTAAACCCTAGCTGTTTTAGCGGGTGCACTCGTTAAGGTGAGCATGCCCGCCCCTACATTGCTCCAAGCTATCGTTCCGGGAAAGGTGCAGATTGTATTTTCAGCATTACTAGGTGGTTGAAAGATGCTGTATTGCAAAAGGTTGTTGGATGTCAGCCCCACCATTTGTCGCTGCGAACCATTCACATGCGCACCATCACCCATCCCTATCGTCATACTGGCTGACCCTTTAGCGCAGGCTACGCTGATTTGGCCTGTCGCATTGAGAGGAACAGTAGCATTTGTCCCAACGGGGTCATACACTGCAAATGCAAGTGCAGTTGTTGTAGTGATTGAGCATATTTGCGACACAGATGCTGAAACAGAAATAGTTCTAGTAGCTGTTCCCGCTGCCAAGAGGTCTCCACAAAATAATGTTAAGCAGAGCGCGAGAAAATAATTTCGAATAGTTTTTTTGAGCATGATTATGACTCCTTATTTGAAAAAACCCTTACGGTGTATCAAGAGCAATTTCAGTATCAACATTTTCAATATCGGTGAATGCCTTCAGGCGCAAACGGGTACCGATTAATTTTTCGCCAATGTTAGTTTTCAAGAACCATTGATGACTTTGTCCCGCTAATACATAGCTTGAGACCGTATCACTGGCTATTGGCAATTCCACGCCAGGAACATACAAAGCCAAGTCAGTAATTTGGATGTGAGCATTGCCTTGATTTTTCAGGTTAACAACTAAGTTTTTATCTGACGCGTGCTCAAGGTGCCAAACCATTTTGGGGACTGCGATCCCCTTTTGCATTTGAATAAAAACTGGGAGGCTTACGCGAAGCGCAACCTGAACCGCAGATGCATTGCTTAGCGCCGCCGCAGGAAGCTCTTGTAAATTAATACGATAAGTCATTTCCCCCTTTAATTCTGAATGCTGTCGCAATGCCACACGAACAATCTGTTCTTGCTTTGGGTTGATGGTAAAAATGGGGGGGGAAATAATCAGTTCTTTGGTTGGGGTGTATACGTCTTTTCCATCTACTTGAGACCAAGCCACAACCTGAACCTGAATAGACGTTACTTGATCGCCATCATTGCTGATCGTAATGGCTGATGTTGTTTGCTCTGAAGTGAGCTCAACACGAACAGGCTCTACATTCCAGCTAGCTGCACTGACTTCAAGTGAATGGATGAAAAGCAAAACGAAGCAAAAATAAATACTTCGTATTGGATTAAAATATTGAATTAAGGGTTTCATATCATCTCACTTGATTAGAAATTGATCGATGCAGTAATGGTGTCGGAGTAGCTATCTACCGCCACATCTTGTCCGGCCGCAATCGTGCCGCAGACGTTGTAGAACCTTGCTGTGTTGGCTGGAGCGCTTGTTAACGTCAATAGACCCGCGCCGAGACTGTTCCAGGGTAATGAACCTGGAAAACTACAGAGGGCATTATCAAGATTACTGACCGGCTGAAAGATGTTGTATTGCAGAAGGTTGCTAGATGTACCCCCAAGCATTTGGCGCTGAGCCCCAGCCACATGAGTACCGTCTCCCATCCCAATCGTCAAACCAAAAGCGCCTTTAGAACACGCCACACTGATTTGACCTATGGCATTTAATGGAACCGTAGCATTGGCTCCAACGGGATCATACAAAGCAAACGCAAGTGGGGTGGTTGTACTAATAGAACAGATTTGTCCTACTGAAGCAGTTACCGAAAAAGGATTGGTCCCTGAACCTGCAGCGTAAATATCTTTGCTTAAGACTAATAAGCAAAAAGCATAAGAATATTTCTGAATAATTTTTTTAAGCATCATCGTTACTCCTTATCCCATGGAGTGGATGCTCGGCTGCAAGCTTATCTACGTATGTTCCTCACCGTACGTAATTAAAGCGAATTTCCGCTTATTTCGAAGTATTTTTTTTGAAATCAATCAATTCAATTTTCACCCATCAGCAATAAACGATGATATCGATCATCACCAAAAAAATTGAAATTAAGAATCAAACCTTTTGAAGGTGATGCAATGATTGATTAATTAGGGGAGAAAGAGCGCTCAAACACAGGTCATAAAAAAACACCGCAAAGGTAGGATTCGTGACCAATCTTTGCGGTGCAGTTCAAGGCGCGTTTTTTATTGCGCCAAATTAAAAATAAATTATGTGTGTGCAGCTACATCGGCATCTGCAGAAGCTTTTGCGATCATCCTAGCCCGCATGGGTTTAAGGATAAACCATGCTGTCAACGCGGCAAGAATATTCAGCGTTGCAGCGATCACAAATACGATATGCCAACCCCCGTAAGCTTTGGAAAGTGTATTGGCATAAGGAACCATGAGCGCCGCAGTACCCTTAGCGGTATACAGTAATCCCGCATTTGCAGCTGCAAATGTTTTACCAAATGTATCGGCGCAGGTTGAAGGGAACAAGCTGTAAATTTCACCCCAAGCGAAGAATACGAGGGCAGTGAGCACAATAAACAGAACGGGGTCTTGTCCGTATTCCGACAACAATAAAATCCCCACTCCCTCTAGGCTAAACGCAATCAGCATGGTCAACTCACGGCCAATTTTATCTGACACCCAACCAAAGAAAGGACGCGTAGCGCCATTCAAAATACGATCCAAAGACAAGGCAAAAGGTAAAGCCGCCATGGTAATACCTGCCATTGAAACGGGAACGTCAGCAATCTTGAAGTCTTTGGCGATAGGCCCTAACTGGGCTGTTGCCATCAATCCACCTGCTGCCATCGCAACAAACATCAGGTACATCACCCAAAAAACAGGCTTACTCAGCACTTCCATGGGCTTGTAATCTCGACGCGTTTGTACAGGACCCCCAGAGGGCGCTGCAGGAAAACCAGAGGCTTGACGGGCATCCAACAGGAAAAAGGAAAGGATGACTACTGCCACGCCCTGACCAATACCGAAGTTAAAGAAGGCAGCCTCATATCCGCTTGTTTTTATCATGGATGCAATGGGCACCACGGTTAATGCTGAGCCCGCACCAAAACCCGCAGCAGTAAAACCAGCGGCTAGACCACGGCGATCAGGGAACCATTTCAATGCATTACCCACACAGGTACCGTATACCGCGCCGGCACCCAATCCGCTCACGGCTGCGGCGGCATAGAGCATCCCCAAGGTATCGGCTTGTGAATTCATCACCCAACCAATACCGCATAGAATACCGCCAATCAACACCACAGGCCGGGGGCCGTATTTATCTACAAGATACCCTTCAACAGGAACCAGCCAAGTTTCAAGCAACACAAACAAGGTGAAAGCCCATTGAATCGACTCACGACCCCAATGATATTTGGTATCAATTGGCACTACGAACAGGGTCCATCCGTATTGCAGGTTGGCAATCATGGCCATACAGGCCACACCAATAGCAAGTTGCAACCAGCGATTCACTGGCTTACCGTTAACTAATACTGAACTCATGACAGCGATCCTCACAGAGTCATTGAAGACTCATTTCTATTTATACAAAATGCCAAGGGGATATGAATTATAAAGTTACCTTCAACCGATTAGCTTGTTATTTATTTTTCTAATCATTTCAAAAAGTACTGACACCAACCCTTCAGATGAAAGGTTCATGTCAGTAAAAATAACACACCGATTAGCGGATTGAAACACCCCTTCATGCTGCGGCGCAACGAATCGCTACAGGACGATTCTTTTAGAATTCGCTTAATCGTCTAATTATTGATGGGCTGAGGATGCAGCAGTAGAGGGATTGAGACTGGTCAAACGACCACTCTCTGTTCCTGCTGTTTCATCGATGATGGCATTAATCAAAGTGGGCTTACCAGAAGCGATGGATTGAGTCAGTGCCTCGGAGAGTTCCTCTGGGGTGGTGGCGGTGAAACCCATCCCGCCAAAAGCTTGCATCATCATTTCGTATTTAGCGTCTTTCACAAAAACGGTAGGCGCGACATCTGCTCCACCTGATACATTCACATCGGTTCCGCGATACACACCGTTGTTGTTGAACACAACCACAGTGATAGGAAGCTTGTAGCGGCAGATGGTTTCGACTTCCATGCCGCTAAAGCCAAACGCACTATCACCTTCGATGGCAACGACAGGAAGCCCCGTGGTAACAGTTGCACCAATCGAATAGCCCATCCCAATCCCCATAATGCCCCAGGTGCCGGAGTCAAGACGTTTTCGGGGTTGGTACATATCGATAATACTGCGAGCAAAGTCCAGTGTATTGGCACCTTCATTCACCACAATGACATCAGGACGTGTCTTCAATACATCGCGAATGGAGCGCAGAGCACTATGAAAATTCATCGGTGAGGGATTGTGTGCCAAGGTCTGCGCCATCTTTGCCAGATTCTTGCTCTTGCGCTCGTCGATGGCAATGGTCCACTCAACATTCTCTTTGTTGAGCTCTGAATCAAATGCTCCTAATAGCGCGCTCACGCATGAACCAATATCACCTATCAATGGTGCTTGAATAGACACATTGCTATCGATCTCTGTGGGCGAGATATCTATCTGGATAAATTTCTTTGGTGCGTTACCCCACGTCTTACCTTTGCCATGAGCCAGCAACCAATTCAAACGTGCACCTATAAGCAGCACGGTATCGGCTTCGGCCAACACAAAGGAACGCGCAGCAGAAGCACATTGCGCATGATTATCAGGCAGGAGGCCTTTTGCCATCGACATCGGCAAATAGGGGATGCCCGATTTTTCAACCAGCGCTTTGATCGCTGCATCGGCTTGCGCATACGCAGCGCCCTTGCCCAATATAATCAGAGGTCTTTTGGCTGACTTAAGTAGATGAATTGCACGCTCAATGGACTGAGGGGAAGGGATTTGAGCAGGAACAGGATCGACTACTTTCACAATCGATTTTCTTCCTAATTCTGCATCGATGACTTGACTTAACAATTGAGCGGGCAAATCCAGATACACCCCCCCTGGGCGGCCAGATACCGCCGCACGAATGGCGCGTGCCACACCGATACCGATGTCTTCCGCTTTGTTGATGCGATAAGACGCTTTAGCGTAAGGCTTTGCGGCATTGAGCTGATCCATTTCTTCATAGTCGCCCTGCTGCAAATCGATAATCTCACGCTCACTGGATCCGCTGATCAAAATCATGGGAAAGCAGTTAGTGGTTGCGTTAGCTAGTGCAGTCAAACCATTCAAAAAGCCTGGCGCAGAAACCGTCATGCAAATACCCGGTTTCTGCGTAAGATATCCGGCTGCAGCAGCGGCATTGCCCGCATGTTGCTCATGACGAAAGCCGATGAAACGCATACCTTCTGCCTGTGCAAGACGACACAAGTCAGTTATGGGGATACCCACTAAACCAAAAATGGTGTCGATGTTATTCGCTTTGAGTGCATCGATAACAAGATGAAATCCATTGGTGGTTGGGGCTCGATACGCAAGAGCTGTTGACGCGGCGCTTAAGGCTTCGGAATCCATGAACTTGCTCTCTATCGACATGACAGTGAGAAGTCTATGCTTCTCGATTACCTCAAGTCATTGACCTGGATCATTTTTTGGCTGTACCAAAAGGACAAATGTATGACCCAGATCAATTTTTTGAAATAAATATTGATCATTAGGCAAAGAATAGCTTATACATGGATTGTGCTGCAAACCACAATATTGATATGTAGAGCGGACCAGAGGGTGGGGAAAACAGCCAAGAATTGGGCGCTATGCCTACTTGGTGTGTTTAGACTTTAAACGGCTCAAGGTTTCGGGGGAGATGTTTAAATAAGCAGCCAATTCTTTTTGTGTAAGTAAATCGAAAAGATGACTGTATTTACGGATAAAACGCTCTACACGGCCAGATGCATCCAACATATGCAGCGTAATGGTATGCGCCATGATTTCACTCATAATGCGCATGACCTCATATTCAAAATGCTCTTTGAGCGAGGGGCGCTCAGCCAAGAACTCCATCCATTTTTGGACCGGTACTCTGGCTACCCTAGAGTGAGTGACGCAGGCAATTGAGTAAGGGGCATTTTTCTTTTGCCGCCATGCAGCGTAACTTGTCTCAATATCGCCATGAATGGCGAAACGCAAAATCATCCCTTTCGCATTTGCACTGCTCACAAAGCGCTTAAGGATGCCATCCAATACAAAATACTGCTCGAGTTGTTCATCCCCCTGTCTTAGCAATATCTCTGATTTTTTTAAATCTGAGATGTAAATATGACGCTCAAGCTCAGATAAGTCTTGATGACTTAAATGTTTCAGTATGACGTTCTGACCCAACTGAACGTTGATCAGAGTCCGATCTTGGTGCTTGAATAACTCCGTCATAGGCTTATTGAATGGGTGTAATCAAATTAAACATGGGCCAGCATCCCAGAGGGCTCCTCTTCATTGTGATCTCTTAATAGGATATTTCAGCAAACATTCAATAAAGTAAGCAAATACGTATTCAGTTTTCGAGATCACATCCGTAAGACCTAGTGTGTGTTGTGAACTAAATTGGAATCTTCAAAAATGAACTTAGACATTAAAGACAAATTAGATATTCAATCTGGTGTTTTCTATGGAACTCTATTTTTGGATTGCCCCGAAGAGATTGCTAATACTATTCGCGACAATCTCAGCAGACTTTTTGGTCATGTTGAACTCGCTCGCGTAAGCGGCGAAGCTTTTACTTTTGCAGTGAGTGCGTAAGCACCTGAAGCAGTCTCTGAACACCTCGCTTCTGCTGACCCCAAAAGCTATGGCCATAGTCACGACCATTTCTTTGATCGAATATCCCTGTCGGACCTTCATAGGGAATAAAGCGGGCACTATTAAAAAGAATATCCCAGATCGGAAATAACACTGCAAAGTTGCACCCTTGCAGAGCACCTTGATGCCCGAGATCAATAGCGTGATGTACGCGGTGAAAGTGAGGGCTTACAAGCAAACAATCTCCCCATTGGCCAAATGAGAGTTTAATATTGGCGTGTGCCAAGCTTTGCAAGAAACGTGTAAGAAGAGCCAAGAGCAAAAACTGACTGGGTGGCACTCCAATCACTAAAGCAATACCCGCAAACCAAGATGCCCCCAAAACATCATCGATGAGGTGATTACGGTCATCGGTCCATAAACTCATGCGCTGTTGACTGTGATGCAGCGCATGCAAAGCCCACCACCACTCTAATCGATGCTGCAGCCTGTGTTGCCAATAAGCCGCAAAGTCTAAAACGATCAAGTATGCGATGAAGGTAGCGATAGGACGGTTAATAAGAAAAGGAAACAAACCTTCCAAGGTAAATGGAATAAATCCGTTAAAACGGAGCATGGCATCGATCGAATCGGCCAGCGGTTGAATGGCAATAAAAAAAAGTAAGGGCACCACACCAAGGCGATGCAAGAGGGTATAAATCACATCGGTACCCACCCCTTCTCTTGAAGACCATTTCTCGGCGGGGCGCAATGCTTCAAGAGGCCGCAAAACGAGGTACAAAGCTAAAACCTCTAGAATGCCAAACAAAAAAAATTCTACGCCATCAAAAGCAATTTCAAGCCAGTTATCTAATTGTAGTAGGTGAATGAGCGGCTCAACCGTGTTCTCAAAAACCAAGTCTTGTATATGAGAAAAAAATGGGCTTAATAGGTCGGTCACGCCAGGCACTCAATCATTGGGCCATTAAACTTCACGGCGCAGAAACGATCTTTGCAAAACAAAACCCTTTCGCTTTGAGGCCTTGAATGAGCGGCTGAAATACCCGCACAAAAGGATCTTGGCGCGAACGTATTCCCAAATGCATCATCAAGACATCTCCTGATCTGATTCTCTTCAGCGCCCGCTCTAACAACAAGCTATTAGGATAGGTTACAGAGGACAATTCATCCCCCAAAAAGCCTGCATCGCTCCAACCCACGTGTTTCGGAAAACCACATTGCTTTGCCCACTCTAAGGAGCGAGAGGTAGTCTTTCCCCCAGGGGCGCGCCAGATTGTGCTGAGATGCTGTCCTGTGATCTCAGCAAAGCGAGTATCCACCTTTTTCATTTCCTGACAAAACTCGGCCTGATCCATGACTAGTGTAGAACGATCTGAACGAGAGGTTCTCAGCCTGCCGTCAGCAAGATCTTCTCGGGCAGTAGCGTGGCTCCATGTGTGATTACCAAAGGCGTGGCCATCTGCCACCAAGCGCTTCCAAAACGGAACCCAGCGCGAGTCTAAAACACGATCTCCGTAAGCGGTCTCTTCATTGGCAATGAAAAAAGTAGCCGGAATTTTTTCTGTTTGAAGCACATCTGCTATTTGCTCCGCGGCAGTCATACTACCGGTATCTATCGTGAGATATAAGGTACCGGATTGGCAGTGCTCCGAATCTGCATGACGCGTGGCTGCATAGGAGGCAAGAGGAATAAAAAAAATCATTCCCATGACAAGCACAACCACTAAGAATGAAGCTGGCTTGGCTTTAATCGCTGTGACTGTATTTAGAGCACCCATCATTATCTCGTATCTCGTATCTCGTATCTCGTATCTCGTATCTCGTATCTCGTATCTCGTATCTCGTATCTCGTATCTCGTATCTCGTATCTCGTATCTCGTTTCTATACCTTAGCGCGGAACATGGGATGCAAAGAAAATACCATGGGGAGAACGCCCCACCGGAACCACATGGGATAGCTTAAAAGTCTGCATATCAATCACACTCACTTGGCGCAGCCAGCGAGAGGTAACCCACAACTCTTTACGGTCTGCAGAAAGCTCCATGCAGTCAGGCCCACCAGGAACTGCAAAGGTATTTTCTACTTTCATGGTATTGACATTCAGTATAGAGACCGTGTTATCCACCCGGTTAGAGACCAGGAAACGCAAACCATCTCCCATCGAAAACAGGTTATGTGCGCCTTTACCAGTCTGAATTTTTTGTATCACGCGATGGTTTTGCCAATCTACTACTGCCACATCATCCTCACCCATTACGCCGACGAGTAAGTTACGCCCATCAGGGGTGATCACAATACCAGCCGGGGTTTTTCCGACAGGAATCACCCAGGCAACTTTTCGGGCAAGCAAGTCTATTGCAGCAAGCTGATCCGACCCTTGAAGGGTGACGAATAAAAAGTGATTACTGGGATCAAAAACAAGATGCGATGGCGTCTTTGGCAAGCTGAATCGCATCTCCAGCCTAAAGCCCTCTGCTTGATAAATATCTACCCGATCTAATCGTAAGGAAGTGGTGGCAAACCACTTTTTATCCGCACTAAAAGCGAGTTGGTAGGGGTCACTAATATTTGATAAGCGTGATTTAATTTGGCCTGAAATAGGGTCAAGAAATACCAAATCATTGCTCACAGAGTTTGCAACCATCAGCGCGCTATTGTCTGGCAGACTCATAAGATGATGAGGTTCACGCCCTACATATATTTTCTTGATTTCTTGATAAGTGGTTTTATCCACTAAACTCACCGTACCATCACCGGAATTCAGGACAATCGCCACTTCAGCTTGGGCTAGCCCTATCCAGCACACTATCCCTAAAAGGATAGTTCTCACCAAAAGGACTCGCATCAGGTAGACTCCAAAAATTGAATACTTGATTTAACGCTTTGCGTCACTGTATAGACGACAAGATACCATACCGATACCCATGAAGTTCTGCAGCGCTTGTGGCGCCTTTGTTGATCAACGCGTCCCCGCAGGGGATACCCTTCCACGCTATATTTGCGATGGATGCGAAACTATTCATTACGAAAATCCTAAGCTGGTAGTAGGCTGCATTCCAGAGTGGGGAGATCAAATCTTATTGTGCCGACGCGCCATTGAACCTCGCCATGGATTCTGGACGCTACCCGCTGGTTTTTTAGAAAACGGAGAAAGCGCATCCGCAGGTGCGGTCCGCGAAACATTAGAAGAAGCCGAAGCTCGGGTGGAAATTGGTGAAATGTTTAGCTTCTATAATCTCACGCACATCAACCAAATCTACGTCATGTTTAGGGCGCGTTTATTAGACCTCAACTTTCGCCCAGGAACCGAGAGCTTAGAAGTAAAGCTTTTCACAGAAGAAGAAATTCCTTGGAACGAGATGGCATTTAGAACCGTCGGCGAAACACTTAAACACTATTTCGCCGACAGAAAGAGGGGGGCATTTACGCTTCACATGGGGGACATGCCCCCACCGCCCTCCCCTTATTAATCGAGTTTGAAGCGCACCATAGAGCGCTGCAAATCCAAGGCCAAAGACTCAAGATGAGAGGCTGCAGCTAGGGTATCTGTTCCACTTTCTGAAGTTTGCGCAGTCATCCCAGCAGAAGTCTCAACATTCAAAGCAATTTGATTGATCGCAACGCTTTGTTCATTGACTGAGTTACTGATATCACTTACTCCATTGCAAGCTTGTTCAACGGCGTTGCGCGCTGATGCCATTGATTCCATCACTTCAGTGAGATGTTTGGTAGACGATTCAACTGCAATACGACTCTGACCAACAGTCTTCTCAAGAGTCTGAGATTGCAGTGTCAGTGCATTGGTCACTTCATCTATATGAGAAGCAGACTGCCCTGATTTTTCTGCCAGTTTTCGAACCTCATCCGCAACCACTGCAAACCCTCGACCCTGCTCACCTGCGCGTGCTGCCTCAATTGCCGCGTTCAAAGCCAATAAGTTGGTCTGATCCGCAATATCTTTAACCTGTCGAGTCATTCCTGCAATTTGGCTGGCACTTTCAATAAACGCATGAATAGAAGAAGAAATCGCTTCAACTGCGACATTGATACGATCCATTTCACGACTTAAGCCCTCGATACGCTCGTTCCCATTTGAGGTCAGCTGCAAGCTGTGATACGCCTGTTGAGACACGTCGCGGGCATTGCCTGCAACAGAACCCACACTGGTAGACATTTCTTCTACGGTTGCGGCCATTGAAGCAATAGAACGATTTTGTGTTTCCGATGCAGTTGCGATCGCACTGGCATTTCTGGTTAGTTGCTGCGCTGAGGTCGCTACTTGGTCCGAACCGCTTCGAACGGAGGCCACAATCTCACGTAATGCCAAGGACATTTGTGACAAAGATTGGATTAAGACCCCAATTTCGTCTTGTCGAGTGACCTCAGGTTGAACAGACAAATCCCCTTTCGCTACTGCATGTGTCAGACGTGATGCCTCGTTTAGCCCTTGATGAATGGAGCGCGTAATAAAATACCCCAACAGAACACCTAATCCAGCTAAAGCGAGCAGTCCTGCTATCAAAAATAGGAATTGCTGACGCCCTGAATGAACTCTACCTGTTAACAAATCCGAAAGTTCAGGGAGAATTTTATCTTCCAATGCAAACTGTTTATCAATTGCTTGGGTAGCCGTTGCGAAATAGTCTTCCACTGAATAATTAATTTGATCTGCTGCAAAAACTGTCCTGACCAATTCCGTCAGCTCTTGAGCGGATTTGTTTGACTGTGCAAGATCATCTTTAACCAAGTCAGCGAGTTTGGGATCTGCTGCGCTGGCTTTTTCTAATTCCCGACGGAATAAATGCGCATTATCTTCAATGCCTTGGATCAAGCTAAATACGACAGCTTTGTCTTGGAGGCTGGCATTCTTTGCAATTAAGATGGCACTACCTTTGCCACGCAATTTGGCGATACTTTCGGTCAAGGCAGGAAGGTGAACAGTTGAAGCTATCACCATATGATAAGTGGGGCCATCCGGATCTAAAGACAGTCCATAAGCATCAATTAACAGATCATTAAAAACCAACAAATCTGCAATTGTCTCACTATGCTTTGCCATACTTTCGTTGGCACTAATGGTCTTGTTCGCAACTGCAGTAGAAACGGAATTCCATTCTGCATGAACTTTTTTCCAAGCGGCTTTCAAGCCGTCGTCAGCGATACCTTGTTCTACTAATTTATCTAATTTTATATAAAGGGCGTCTGCCTCTTTATAAGCTGATTCGCGTTTTTCGCTGGCCGACGTATCGCCCGATAGTACGATGGCTGAGAATCCACGGTGCTTCTGGGTAGCACGCAAGAGATCTAAAGTCACTCGTAGAGGTGCTATGCCTTGGAGTTCTGTAACCGCTGTGTCGATGTTTCCGGAATTAATTTGGATGTAGAACCAAGATGGCACAGCTTGCAACACAAGCCCCAACAGTCCTATTAAAAAAAATTTTTTCCAAAGAACAAGGTTATCGAGAAACGAAGTCATGGCAATCCTCATAATGGGCAGCGGAACAACAGCCATCATGATAAGCGGCTATCGTTACAATTTTTTAGGCATAAGAAAAATGCCCATTTCCAGCAATTTTGACGCCCTAAAATAAAAAAGGGAAGGTTTTTATTCTTCCCTTTTGTACTTATACTTTACTTATGCGCTTAAGACCTTGATTTAAGACTGAAGTAAGAGTGAATTGAGTCTTCGCACAAAGGCTGAAGGATTATCTAAATGCCCGCCCTCTGCCAAAATACTTTGATCTAATAGGAGTTGGCTCCACTCTCCCACCTTGGCAATATCTGATTCAGCATCTAAACGCTGAATCAACGGATGGCTAGCATTGATTTCTAAAATGAGCTTATCTTTAGGAATATCCTGCCCTGCTGCTTTTAACATTCGGGCTAGATGGCCTGATATCGCTCCCTCAGGAACAACAACGCAAGCGGGTGACTCTGTTAGCCTTTGAGAAATGCGGACATTCTCTACACGCTCACCTAAAGCTTCTTGCATTGTTTCACACAGTTTCTTGAGATGATCATTATCTTCAGGTTTAACTTTTTCTTCGTCGCTTGCTCCTGGAATTTTAGTCAAATCGAGATCGCCTTTGGCTACCGACACAAAAGACTTTCCCTCAAACTCATGCAGATGGCTCGCCACCCATTCATCTACCCGATCAGACAGCAAGAGTACTTCAATACCGCGCTTCTTAAAGACTTCAAGGTGAGGACTATTCTTCGCGGCCGACCATGAGTCTGCCGTGACATAGTAAATAGCTTCCTGACCTTCTTTCATTGTAGACACATACTCGGCAAGGCTCACTTGCGCATCACTTTGTTCACTACGCGTGCTAGGGAAACGCAATAAGCTAGACCATTTTTCGCGATTAGCATGCTCCTCACCTGCACCTTCTTTGAAGGCTTGTCCAAACTCAGTCCAGAAGGTTGCGTACTTTTCAGGAGAGTTGGCCGCTAAGTCTTCTAGCAAGCCTAAAACCTTTTTAGTGCAACCCGCACGAATGGCATCGATGTCTTTGCTTTCTTGCAGGATCTCACGGGAGACATTTAAGGGTAAATCATTCGAGTCAATGACTCCTCGCACAAAGCGCAAATAATTAGGCAGCAGCTTCTTGGCGTCTTCCATAATAAAGACACGTTTCACATAGAGCTTGATGCCGTTCCTTGGCTCACGATCCCATAAATCAAAAGGTGCGCGAGCGGGGATATAGAGAAGTTCAGTATATTCTTGACGACCTTCCACTCTGGCATGACTCCAAGCAAGAGGCGGCTCAAAATCATGCGCTACATGCTTGTAGAACTCCTGATATTGCTCGTCCGTAATTTCACTTTTGGGGCGCGCCCATAATGCACTAGCTTGATTAAGGACCTCGTCTTTACCATCCTTATCCTTACCTAGAATAGGCAACTGAATATGGTCGGAGTAGCGTCGCACAATATTGTGCAGTTGCCAGGTCTCTAGCAGGCTGTCCTCGCCCTCACGCAGATGAAGCGTCACCGATGTGCCGCGCGGTGCTTCGCCAACGGCTTCTAATGTGTAACTTCCATCCCCTGCAGATTCCCAGCGAATCGCCGAGTCAGCAGGACCACCTGCCCGCCGGGTGACGAGTGATACCTTGTCTGCCACGATAAAAGCAGAATAAAACCCCACCCCGAATTGCCCAATAAGACGGGCGTCTTTGGCATCATCACCCGTCAAGCGACCTAAAAACTCTTTTGTACCCGATTTGGCTATGGTGCCGATGTTCTCGATCACTTCCTCGCGACTCATCCCAATACCATTGTCACTGATGGTAATGGTGCGCGCATCTTTATTGGCCTCAATCCGTACTTTAAGTTCAGCGTCGTTTTCTAGCAGAGTGGGGTGCTGTACAGCTTCAAAACGAAGTTTGTCGCATGCATCTGAACCATTCGATACCAGTTCGCGCAGGAAAATCTCTTTATTACTGTAAAGGGAGTGAATCATTAACTGCAGAAGTTGCTTCACTTCTGCTTGAAACTGCATTTGCTCTGGGGCTTGAGTGGTTTGTGTCATGAGGTCCTCAATAAAAAATAGCTTGGACCATAAATGGGGTTGCTGTCGATTATTTCAAGTTTCTTCGACGTCGATCCCAGGTAAGAAGAGCCGCTTGGGTTTTACTGTCTTGAATGTGTCCCGCATCCAGCCAGGCCATTGCCTCTTCAAAAGGCAGAAGAAAACACTCTAGAAACTCTTCTTCATCTCGCTGAACATCTCCCAAGGTAAGGCCTTGGGCAAGATAGATGTAAACCCGCTCATCGGTGTAGGCAATAGCCACATCATGTTCTAGTAGCAGTGACCATTCGCGCGCTTCCCATCCCGTCTCTTCTCGCAACTCGCGCCGCGCTGCGCGTTCAGGGGGTTCGCCTGAATCAATTTTACCCGCAGGGATCTCGATGTAGTGGCGCCCCGAGGGATAGCGATACTGCCATTCCAAGACGACTTGATCATCATCCGTTAAAGCAAGAATGGCTGCTGCACCGGGGTGCTTAATGTATTCGCGCTCAGCTTCCCCACCATTTGGCAAACTGACACGATCGTTTTGAACCTTAAGTAAACGCCCTGAGTAGATTTCCCGCCCTTCAATCTGATGCTCGGTGAAATCCTCAGTTGGCAGAGGCTTAGGGTTCAACGCAGCGATTGCACCACGGCGTGGTTCAGCAAGGACATAAGAGGTTGAGGCAATATGCCTAAGACAAAAATTGCAATCCCATTCAATGAGAGTAAAACACGCATATCAAACTCTCCCTCAATAGGGTGCGTATCTTCTGGCTCATCCATATACATCACTTTAATGATACGCAGATAATAGAAAGCACCAACCAAAGACAGCATCACTGAGAACACAACCAACCAGGTATATCCTGCTGCAAGAGCGGCACGGAGTACCGACAATTTTGCAAAAAAGCCCACGGAAGGCGGAATACCTGCCATCGATATCATCACCATCAACATCACTAAAGCGAACCAAGGGCTACGTTTATTCAAACCCTTGAAATCCTCTATGGTTTCAGCTTCAAATCCAGCACGCGAAAGAAGCAGAATCATTCCAAATGCGCCTAAGCCCATCAAACTGTAGGTTGAAATATAGAAGCTTGCGGCGGCATAACCCTGCTGACTCGCAGCTAAGATACCCAGCAAAACAAAGCCCATGTGAGAAATAGTGGAATAGGCCAGCATACGTTTGATATTCGTCTGGGCAATCGCTGTGATGTTTCCTAGGGCCAAGGAAAGGACTGCAACCACGATCAACATTTGTTGCCAATCGGATGCTAAGGGCGCCAAACCTTCTCCGAGTAAGCGGATAAAGAAAGCAACGCCTGCTATTTTAGGAGCAGTTCCGATGAACAATGTCATGGAGGTAGGCGCGCCCTCATAAACATCTGGAATCCACATATGGAAGGGAACAACACCCAATTTAAAGGCTAAACCTGCAACAATAAACACTAGGCCAATGGTTGCCACTTGATGGTCAACTGTTCCCGTAGAAAGTGCTGTAGCCACTTGCTGAAGTCCTAGCGCACCCGTTGCACCATAGATCATCGACATCCCGTACAACAGCAAGCCAGAAGCAAGCGCCCCCAACACAAAGTATTTCATCGCGGCCTCGGTTGAGCGCGCGGAGTCGCGCTGCAAAGCAACGAGCGCATATTGTCCCAATGCCAAAAGTTCCAATCCGAGGTATAAGGTAAGAAAATGGTTAGCTGAGATCAACACCATCATTCCCAAGGTAGCAAATAGCATTAGGGAGAAATACTCACCTTTGAACATATCTCTTTGAACAGAGTAAGCGCGAGTGTAGGCAAAAATAATGGATACCGTAAGGAGTGCCAGCACCTTGAGCGTTCGACCTAGGGTGTCATCCACAAACATATTGCTGAAGGTATAGACCGGAGCACTATGCGGCATAGAAACCAATGCAAGCACGGTTACCAAGATCGCAACTTGGCTTAAGAAGTAGGTTAGATTGCGCTGAGCATCATCGAGAAATAGGTCCACCACCAATACAACTGAAACCAAGGACAGCAGAATAATTTCAGGGAGGGCCGGGGCGATATTGGGAATTGCGGTCATCATCGTGCGGGCCTCAAATCTTCTTCATCGTTGTCTGCTGAATCAATTTATTCACCGAAGCATGCATAGGTTCAGTGAATGGCTTGGGGTAGATTCCCATGGCAAGCGTTGCCACAGCAAGAATCGCGAGCAAAGCAAATTCTCTGCGATTGATATCTTTTAATTCGCGCACGTGATCATTTGCAACTTCACCAAATATCACTCGCTTATACATCCAAAGCGTATAGGCAGCCCCAAAGATCAATGCGGTGGCGGCAAAGAACGCGTACCAGAAATTGGCCTGAAGAACACCTAAAGTCACAATGAACTCACCAATGAAACCACTGGTTCCGGGAAGCCCCGCATTCGCCATTGCAAATAACATGAAGAAAGCTGCAAATTTAGGCATTGTATTCGCCACACCGCCATAGTCTGCAATTTTACGGGTATGCATACGGTCATACAAAACACCGATGCACAAAAACATGGCGCCACTGACAAATCCATGAGAGATCATCTGCATTAAACCGCCTTCAATCCCAAACTGGTTGAAGACAAAGAAGCCCAAGGTTACAAAGCCCATGTGAGAAATGGAGGAGTAAGCCACTAACTTCTTCATATCAGCTTGAACCAATGCAACCAAGCCAATGTAAACAACTGCAATCAATGACAGTGTAATCATGAAACCAGACAGATAGTGCGCTGCATCGGGAGCAATCGGAAGATTGAAACGCAAGAATCCATAGGCGCCGATTTTTAAGGTGATCGCGGCAAGTACAACCGATCCCCCGGTGGGCGCCTCAACGTGTGCGTCAGGTAACCAGGTATGTACCGGCCACATGGGTACCTTGACTGCAAATGACATGAACATCGCCATGAAGATCATAATCTGCACGTTCAATGGCATTTGCAAAGCCTGGAATGCAGAGATCTCAAAACTCTGACCTGACTTCAAGTACATGTAAATAAAAGCGGCGAGCATCAGCAGCGAGCCCAACAAGGTGTACAGGAAGAATTTAATCGCTGCAAACACACGTCGTGGGCCACCCCAAACTCCGATGATAATAAACATCGGAATGAGCATTGCTTCGAAGAATACGTAAAAAAGAATGGCGTCTAAGGAGGCAAACACCCCGTTGATCAAGCCAGACATCATCAAAAAAGCTGCCATATATTGCGCTGGGCGATCTTTAATCACCTCCCAACCTGCTACAACAACCAATACCGTAGTAAAACTATTTAGCAGAATAAACCACATACTGATCCCATCAATTCCGAGATGGTAATTGATATGGAACGACGGAATCCAAGGGCTAAATTCGGCAAATTGCATGGATGCAAGAGCGGGATCAAAGCGCGTATAAAGCGGCACGGCAACCACTAGGCCAGCAAGGCTTCCGAGAAGAGCAAGTTTTCGTGCCAAAGGTGCTTTGTCTTGGCCTGAGCCAAGCAAAATCACAAGTACTCCAGCAATGATCGGAACCCAGATCGACAGGCTGAGGTAAGGGGTCATGGTCATCTCAAATTCATCCAGCCCGATTAGGCTTTGAAGAGCCAGATTGTCAGCAGCGCAAAGACGCCGAAGATCATCATGAAGGCATAGTTATAAAGGAAACCCGTTTGCAGTCGGCGGATCAGTGAAGAAGCACGCACTACAAGTGATGCAGAACCGTGGACCATACCACCGTCAATTAAGGTCTGATCGCCCACTCTCCACAACCCTCCCCCCATACTCAGGGCGCCACCGGCGAAAACAATTTCATTAAAGCGATCAAAATAATATTTGTTTTCAAGCACACGGTAGATAGGACCAACACGATTCTTGATGGCTTCAGGAATATCAGGTCGCACTAAATAGAAATATGCTGATGTAGCAATCCCTGCGACCGCGAGGATGAAGGGAGGCGCCATCATTCCATGCAAGGTGAACGCCACTATTCCATGCCATTCTTCACGCAGAACTGACATGGGTCCTTCAGGGGCTAAATAGATCGATTGTCCAAAGTAATCCCCAAACAACAAGGGCTCTATCCCCATGAAGCCTGCAAAGAAGGACGGAATCGCTAACATGATGAGGGGAAAGGTAATCACCCATGGGGATTCATGCAGATGTTCTTTGGTGTGATGGTCCATGCGCTCTTCACCATGAAAGGTCATAAACAACATACGGAATGAGTAGAAGGCAGTAATAAATACACCTGCCATCACGGCAAATAAGGCGTAGCTGCTTCCCACTGCATGAGATGCCTGAACCGCTTCAATAATTGCATCTTTTGAGTAAAAGCCGGCGAAGGGTGGAATCCCTGCCAACGCAAGTGAACCGACCACTGCTGTCCAATAAGTAATGGGCAAATGCTTTCTCAAACCACCCATGTGACGCATGTCCTGCTCATGATGCATCGCGTGTATCACACTACCCGCACCCAAGAACAACAGAGCCTTGAAGAAGGCATGCGTAGCCAAATGGAAAATAGCGACAGGGTAAGCAGAGACACCAAGAGCTACGGTCATGTAGCCCAATTGCGACAAGGTTGAGTACGCCACCACACGTTTGATGTCGTATTGAATGATACCCAGAAAAGCCATCAATAATGCTGTTGTCGCCCCAATGATTAAAACCACCGAACGCGCTGTCGGGGAAAGCTCAAATAGCGGGGACATGCGCGATACCATGAAGATGCCTGCGGTCACCATTGTTGCCGCGTGAATCAGCGCTGAAATAGGGGTGGGGCCTTCCATCGAATCAGGCAACCAAACATGCAATGGCATTTGAGCTGACTTACCCATCGCACCGATGAAAAGCAAGATGCAAGTTACCGTCATCAAAGACCATGGCGATCCAGTAAAGAGCTCTATCGTATCGTTGATGTGTGAGGGGGCCGCATTGAATACTGTTTGATAATCGAGTGAACCAAAGTGCGCCAGAACCAAGCCTATTCCTAGCAAGAAACCAAAGTCACCCACCCGGTTGACCAAAAAAGCTTTCATGTTGGCGTAAATTGCTGTGGGGCGGGTAAACCAAAAACCTATCAGCAAGTAGGAAACCAAGCCAACGGCTTCCCAACCAAAGAACAATTGCAAAAAATTGTTAGACATGACCAGCATCAACATCGCAAAGGTGAAGAGCGCAATGTAGCTAAAGAAGCGCTGATAACCTGGATCTTCATGCATATAGCCAATGGTATAAACGTGAACCATCAGAGATACAAAGGTCACTACAACCATCATCGTCGCGGTCAAAGGATCAATGAGGAAGCCAATTTGCAAAGGCAATGTCCCGATGGTGATCCAAGTATAGAGCGCTTCGTTAAAATGAAAGCCATGGCTAAATACTTCATTTGCGACAAATAAGGAAATGAACAAGGCCACGGCCACACCTAGGATGGTGGCCAAATGCGCGCCCGTCTTGCCAATGGTCCGACCTAGAAGCCCCGCCATAAGGGAACCGAATAGGGGCGCTAGGGGAATCAATACGAGTAATGATTTCATAGTGGGCGATCAGTCCTTCAAACTATTAAGGTCGTCCACGTTAATCGTCGACAGATTACGGAACAGCACCACCAGAATGGCTAAGCCAATTGCTGATTCGGCAGCAGCTACGGTCAGAATAAAAAACACAAAAATCTGTCCGGCGGTATCGTGCAGGTAATGAGAGAAAGCAATGAAATTGAGATTAACAGCCAAGAGCATCAACTCGATGGACATCAAGAGAATAATCACGTTTTTGCGATTCAAAAAAATACCAACAACGCTGATCGCAAAGAGAATCGCAGCAAGAACCAGGTAGTGAGATAAAGTGATCATGATGCTTCTCCCTGACCTTCAGTCTTCATATCCACCATACGAACTCGATCTTCGCGACGCACTCTAACCTGCTCAGCAGGATTCTGATATTTGGTGCCTTTACGACGTCGAAGGGTTAGAGCTATCGCTGCCACAATCGCTACCAAGAGAACCACCGAGGCAAGTTCAAAGGGATACACATAGGTAGTGTATAGCTGCATACCAAGCTCACGCGTATTGCTGTATCCCTCTGGAGCAGGAACAAGATTGGAACCGAGATGATTGAAACGTGGGGTCATCACCGACAGTACCAATTCGCCCACCATCAACAAAGCAACCAAACCACCTAAAGGGAAATATTTCCAAAACCCCTCACGTAACTGATCCAGGTTGATATCTAGCATCATCACCACGAAAAGAAACAGCACCATTACAGCACCTACATAGACGAGCACCAGACTAATCGCCAGGAATTCGGCTTCAAGCAACATCCAAAGCCCCGATCCAGAAAAGAATGCGAGCACAAGGAATAAAGCTGCATGAACGGGGTTTCGGGAAAGAATGACACCAATTCCCCCGGCTAATAGCAGCGTCGCAAACGCATAAAAAACAAAAGTCGAGAATTCCATCAGGGTTCAGCTCTCCAGTTCTTTCATCTGTGATTCAGCGTTCATCGGTAAGCTGCATCAGAAGCACGATCACGTGCAATCTGCTCTTCTAGTCTGTCACCCACCGCTAAAAGCATAGGTTTGGTGTAATACAAATCACCACGTTTTTCACCGTGATATTCAAAATGGCGTGTCTCAACAATGGAATCGACCGGGCAGGATTCTTCACAGAAGCCGCAGAAAATACATTTGGTCAAATCGATGTCGTAACGCGTCGTGCGGCGCGAGCCATCAGCGCGCTTCTCTGATTCAATGGTAATCGCCAAAGCAGGACACACCGCTTCGCACAATTTGCAAGCTATACAGCGTTCTTCACCGTTGGGATAACGACGCAAGGCGTGTAGACCACGAAAGCGTGGTGATTGCGGCGTTTTTTCTTCGGGATATTGAATAGTGATTTTACGTGCGAAGAAATTTTTGCCTGTGAGTTGCATTCCTTTCAGCAACTCACTCAGCATCAGACTTCCAATAAATTCTTTGATGGCACCCATGGAATTTCCTTAGTGGAACCAGATATTAATGATTGGGAGTTGGCGAATTGGTGCCTGCATCAACAATGCGACGACAAGTAGCCAAGTTAATGAAATCGGAATGAGCACCTTCCAGCCCAAGCGCATGATCTGGTCATAGCGATATCGAGGGAATGTGGCGCGAGACCATAAAAAGAGGAAAAGCACACAGGATGTCTTCAGCAACAACCAAATCATCCCGGATGGCAGGAAAGAGAAGGGTGCAAGCCATCCACCCAAAAACATAATACTGGTTAGGGTTGAGATCAGAATCATGTTGGCGTATTCAGCCAAGAAAAACACAGCAAAGGTCATGCCGGAATATTCAACATGGAAACCGGCAACAATTTCAGATTCGCCTTCAGCTACGTCAAAAGGTGCGCGGTTGGTTTCTGCCAGGCCAGAAATGAAGTACACAACAAATAACGGAAACAGCGGCACAAAATTCCATTGCAGAAACCCCAGTGTCCCAGTTTGCTGTTGAACAATTTGTATGAGGTTCAGGCTGTGAGACATCACCAAAACTCCGACAAGCGCAAAACCCATCGCAATTTCATAGGCAACGATCTGAGCTGCAGAACGCATTGCACCCAAGAATGCATATTTAGAATTTGAGGCCCAACCTGCGACCACTACGCCATACACCCCCATTGAGGTGATCGCCATAATGTAGAGCAAACCCGCATCAATGTTAGCCAAAACAAGTTCCGGCGAGAATGGAACGACAGCCCATGCCGCCATTGCTGGCATGATGATCAACACAGGGGCAAGGACAAACAAGAAGCTGTTTGCATCGCTAGGCACCACAATCTCTTTGGTCATTAACTTCAGAGCATCGGCGATAGGTTGCAAGAAGCCCATCGGCCCCACGCGGTTAGGGCCCTTACGTACTTGCATGGCGCCGATCACTTTGCGCTCAGCTAAGGTCAGATAAGCCACCGCCCCAAGCAAGGGAAGGACAATCAGAACGATACGAAATAATGCCCAAACCAAAGGCCAGGCGGCACCGAAGAACGCCTGCAGTTCAGCCATGAAGATCGTCCTCTATGAAAAATTTATCTAATTTGCGCATCATGTTAAACGCTCAATGTGAACTGCGCCTGAAGTGATGCCAATAGCAGAGGTTTCAGGCCATGCTGCAGGAATTCTTGCCACACCCATGACGAGATGCTCATCGGTGACTACAGGCAGATCAGCATAGGCATCTAGATGTTTAACGCGAACTAACTCCCCCGCTTGCACATGCAAGGACTGAGCGGTTTCAGGATGCATCACCACACTTGCTTTCCAGCCATCAGCACGGGCCTGCAAGGAGGGGGAACGACGCACAATCGAATCGGCTCTGTAAATAGGCGTTTCTGTTGCGCGTTCCAAATAATGTCCCGGCATCAAACCGTTGGGTACTGGGGGTAATACATCTTTAGCATGGGCATTCAGAGGGTTAAACGCATAGCGATGAACACGATCAGACAAGTCTTTGCCCATCGATGTACGAAGACCCTCTATATCCTCAAAATCAAAGCCCGGGAGAGCGAGCAGATTGGCCAGAACACGCAAGACTTTCCAGGCAGGACGACACTCGCCCAAAGGTTTAACCGAAGCAGAAAAAGACTGCAAACGCCCTTCAGTATTCACAAAACTTCCCGCAGTCTCGCTAAACGGCGCAATGGGCAGAATCACATTTGCATATTCTGAGACTTGGGAAGTGAAACTGGTCAGCGCAATGACGCAACGAGCAGACTTCATTGCTGAAACTGCTGCAGCACCATCAGCAGAATCGAGATCAGGTTCTGAACCTAACAATAGATAGGCTTCTCGACCATGAGAAATCAAGTCGCTGGCAGGTTTGCCTTGAATCGCATCATGACCAAATGGACCATGGCTTGGAACCGCACCAACAATATCTGCACCTACGCTATTTGCAGCCTCGCCAATCACCCCAAAGCTGGATTGGGTAAGGCGAGCTAATTCTTCGCCCATCACATATAACTGACTAAACTCAGGATGGTGCTGCGCAAAATTACCTAACATCACCGCAGAGTGTTCCCCTTGCAGTAAGCTGGCGGCAATCTCTTGAGCCTCAGCACTTACCATCACATTTTCAATGCCAAATGATGCGGGCAGCACATGACCGGTTTGATGCGCCACTGCTGATAGCACTTGAGCTAAGGCATTAGGCAACTCGGAGGGCTTCACAAACAGAGAAGCGCCTTTAGCTATTGCTAGGTCATCATTGGCAATATGAATGAGATGAAGCTTTGAACCCTTGCGCGCAGCTTGTCGCAGACGCACTGCAATCAAAGGATGGTCTTTGCGCAAACTCGAACCAATCATCAAGCTGGAATTTAGCTGAGAGACTGCGGCGACCGTCATTCCTAACCAAGGCGCACCTTGCACAGAAGAATCAAGGCGGAAATCGGTTTGCTTTAAACGATGATCAACGTTACCACTGCCTAGACCGCGAACTAAGGCTTGCAACAGATACAGCTCTTCTAAGGTCTGATTAGGGCTTGCTAATGCTGCGATTGCATCAGGGCCTGCAGAAGAATGTAAAGCTTGACGTAGGCCCTCTACCGCAAAATCAAGCGCCTCCTGCCACGTGCTTTCTGCCCACTGACCATCACGCTTAATCATGGGCTTCACTGCGCGATCAGAGGCACTCAGTGCATCATAAGAAAAGCGGTCTTTATCGGATAACCAGCATTCATTCAGCGCTTCATTCACGCCAGGCAATACACGCATCACGCGGTCAGCCTTAGATTGAATGACCAAATTAGATCCTAAGCTGCAATGCGGGCTGATAGAACGACTACGACGCAATTCCCAAGTACGCGCGGAAAAACGGAAAGGTTTGCTAGTCAGCGCCCCAACTGGGCAAAGATCAATCGCATTTCCGGAAATTTCAGAATCAACGGTATGGCCCATAAAAGCCATGATCTCAGAGTGTTCTCCGCGACCACCCATCCCTAATTCCATAATGCCCGCAATCTCTTCACCATAGCGCACACAACGGGTGCAGTGAATACAGCGAGTCATATCAGTAGAAATCAGAGGACCCAGATCTTTGTTGGCGACCACACGCTTTTCTTCTTGATAGCGCGAACCGCTTCCACCATAACCCACAGCCAAATCTTGAAGTTGACACTCTCCACCTTGGTCGCAAATGGGACAATCTAGCGGATGGTTGATCAACAAGAATTCCATTACGGCTTTTTGCGATTTCACTGCAAATTCAGAATGCGTAAATACCTTCATCCCCTCAGCCACAGGTGTCGCGCATGCTGGTAAGGGTTTAGGCGCTTTTTCAACTTGCACCAAACACATGCGGCAATTGGCAGCGATCGACAGTTTGTTGTGATAACAGAAATGAGGAATCGCAATGTTGAGCTGTCGCGCAGCATCCATCACGGTGCGTCCGGGCTCAATCTGGGTGGCCTGTCCGTCGATTTCAATATTCAGCAAAGCCATGATTAAGCGGCCTCTGCGTGGTTGTGCGCGGCGCCTGAACCCACCAAACAGCGCTTATGCTGAATGTGGTATTCAAACTCAGAGCGGAAGTGCGTTACAAAACTCTTCACGGGCATTGCTGCTGCATCCCCTAAAGCGCAAATAGTACGACCAGAAATGTTATCCGACAGATTAAGCAACAAATCTAAATCTTCAGGGCGCCCTTGTCCCTGTTCGATACGATGAATCACTCGGTACAGCCAGCCCGTTCCCTCACGACAGGGAGTGCACTGACCGCAAGACTCTTCGTGGTAGAAATACGAAAGGCGCTCTAAGGCTTTCACCATGCAAACCGTTTCATCCATCACGATGACAGCACCTGAACCCAACATTGAGCCAGCTTTAGCGATGGAATCGTAGTCCATGTCGGTATTCATCATAATTTCTGCAGGCAAAACAGGGGCCGAGGAACCTCCTGGAATAACCGCCTTTAACTTCTTACCACCGCGCATGCCCCCTGCCATTTCTAGCAATTCAGCAAATGGAGTTCCCAGCGGGATTTCAAAATTACCAGGGCGCTCAACATGCCCGGAAACTGAAAATAGTTTGCAGCCGCCATTATTAGGCTTACCAATTTCCAAGAAATGCTGACCGCCTTGCAAAATAATGTAAGGCACCGACGCAAAAGTCTCAGTGTTATTGATGGTAGTTGGTTTACCGTACAAACCAAAACTTGCCGGAAACGGAGGCTTAAAACGTGGCTGCCCTTTTTTGCCTTCTAAAGATTCAAGCAATGCAGTCTCTTCACCACAGATATATGCACCATAACCATGTGCGTTGTATAACTGAAAGTCAAAACCTGAACCCATGATGTTATTGCCTAGATACCCTGCTGCACGAGCCTCTTCAATCGCCTCTTCGCAGCGCTCATACACAGACCAGATTTCTCCGTGAATATAGTTGTATCCCGCTTTGGCTCCCATGGCATAACCGCCAATGATCATTCCTTCAATAAGCGCATGTGGGTTATAACGAAGAATGTCTCGGTCTTTAAACGTGCCGGGCTCACCCTCATCAGAGTTGCACACCACATATTTGTCCCCAGTGTAATTCTTGGGCATGAAACCCCATTTCACTCCAGTGGGAAATCCAGCTCCACCTCGGCCTCTGAGGCCGGACAGTTTAACCTCGGCAACCACTTCATCCGGAGTCATTGGCTTAGTCAAAATTTTGCGCAGGGCTTCATAACCTCCACGCTGAACATAATCAGCTAGGCGCCAAGTGCGGTCACCGTCTAGGCCACCCGTTATTGCTTGATTATTCATTTAAGGTCCTCTAGCAATTGATCCACATCTGCAATGCTCATTTTGCAATGAATGGCTTTGTTGTTGACTAACAGCACGGGGGCATCACCGCACGCCCCAAAACATTGACCTTCTTTAAGGCTAAAACGTCCATCCTGCGTGACTTCGTTGAAGCCAATGCCGAGTTTATCCATTAAATATTTCTGGGTATCCAGAGCACCAGACAATGCGCATGGCAGGTTAGTACATAAGGTCAACTTGTGACGCCCCATGGGTTTGAGATTAAACATCTCATAGAACGATGCAACTTCATACACCGCCATAGGGGCCATTTCGAGGTAGTCGGCTACTGCTTGAATGACATCTGGCGATAGCCAGCTATGTTCGTCCTGAGCAATGGCTAAGGCTGCGATCACAGCAGACTGCTTTCGGTCTGCCGGGTATTTTGTGACCTCATGATCAATGAGGCTACGTGCGTGTTGACTGAGCATATTAGCGGTCAATTTCCCCAAAAACGATATCTTGTGTGCCAATGATTGCAACCACGTCGGCAATCATATGACCCCGTGCCATCTCATCTAGAGCAGCCAAATGCGGGAAGCCAGGCGCGCGAATTTTTAAACGATAAGGCTTGTTCGCACCATCTGATACTAGGTACACACCAAACTCACCTTTAGGCGCTTCAACAGCTGCATAGGCTTCACCTGGAGGAACGTGAAAGCCCTCAGTAAACAATTTAAAGTGATGGATGAGCGCTTCCATATTTCCCTTCATGGATTCGCGAGCGGGGGGCGTCAGTTTATGGTTATCGCTGATCACAGGACCAGGGTTATTGCGCAACCAATCAACGCACTGACGAATAATTCTATTGGATTGACGAAACTCTTCGATACGCACCAAATATCGATCGTAACAGTCCCCGTTTACCCCAACAGGAATCTGGAAATCTATTTTGTTATAGACTTCATAAGGTTGCTTCTTTCGCAAATCCCACTCTACCCCTGATCCACGCAACATTGGCCCAGTAAAGCCCAAGGCCATGGCGCGCTCAGGCGAAACTACGCCAATCCCAACTGTTCTTTGTTTCCAAATACGATTATCGGTGAGCAAGGTTTCATACTCATCCACATAACCAGGAAAGCGATGGGTGAAGTCTTCAATAAAATCCAGCAAAGAGCCTTCGCGATTTGCATTAAGAGAACTGAGTTTTCCATCCGTACTCTTTTTGTGCTGCAAATGTTTTGGCATGCTATCGGGAAGATCTCGATAGACTCCACCCGGGCGATAGTAAGCAGCGTGCAAACGGGCACCCGATACTGTTTCATAGCAATCCATTAAATCTTCTCGTTCACGGAAGGCGTACAAGAAAACTGTCATTGCACCTACGTCCAGGGCGTGTGCACCTAACCATAAAAGGTGATTAAGAATTCGAGTGATCTCATCAAACATCACGCGGATGTATTGGGCACGCACAGGAACATCCACACCCAGCAACTTTTCGATGGACATCACATAGCCATGCTCATTACACATCATCGAGACGTAATCTAGACGATCCATGTAAGGGACGGATTGCAAAAATGTGCGCTGCTCGGCCAGTTTTTCAGTGCCACGATGAAGCAAACCAATATGCGGATCCGCCCGCTCGATGACTTCACCATCTAATTCCAAAACCAGACGCAACACGCCGTGAGCCGCAGGATGCTGGGGCCCAAAATTCATTGTGTAATTTCTAATCTCTGCCATACGACGCCTTAGACCTGAGTGTCGCCGTAATGCTCTTCGCGGACGATGCGAGGAACGTTATTGCGAGGTTCAATACTGACGGGTTGGTAAATAACGCGCTGTTGCTCTGCGTCATAGCGCATCTCGACATGGCCTGAGATGGGAAAGTCTTTCCGGAAGGGGTGCCCCACAAATCCGTAATCAGTGAGGATGCGACGCAAATCAGGGTGACCATCAAAAACAATACCCATCACGTCAAAGGCTTCACGCTCATACCAGTTGGCGTTGGGCCAGACTTCAACGAGCGATTGCATCATCGGGTAGTCATTATCCTGACAGAAGGCCTTGAGGCGAATGCGCATATTGTTTTTGATTGATAACAAATGCACGACAATTCCATACCTAGGAGCGTCGACCTCGTGACCTGCATACTCCGACCAATCCATGCCACACAGATCAATTAACTGTTCAAAGTGCAGATGGGGCTGATCGCGTAAGGCGACTGCAACCTGAAACCAATCATTAGCATTGATTTTAAGATTGATTTCACCATGCTGAAGGGTGAGTTGGCATTCAATGCCGGGTAAGGCTTCTTGAATCTCTATGAGCCGTCGCTCGTGCATGTCTGACATGATTAGGCTGCCCGTGCGATGGTATTAGTACGGCGAATCTTCTTCTGCAATTGAATGATGCCGTAAAGCAATGCTTCTGCTGTGGGAGGGCAACCCGGCACGTATACATCCACTGGAACGATACGGTCACACCCTCTCACCACCGAGTAGCTGTAATGGTAATACCCCCCCCCATTTGCACAACTTCCCATCGAAATGACCCAACGAGGTTCAGCCATCTGGTCATACACTTTGCGTAAAGCAGGTGCCATTTTGTTGCATAGGGTGCCGGCGACGATCATTAAGTCAGACTGACGGGGACTGGGACGAAACACAATACCAAAGCGATCTAAATCGTAACGAGCGGCTCCAGCCTGCATCATCTCAACTGCGCAACAAGCCAGGCCAAATGTCATGGGCCATAACGATCCTGTGCGGGTCCAATTGATTACTGCGTCAAGCTTCGCGGTGACGAAACCTTCACTCATTACGCCTTCAATTGACATGATGTCTCCAATTAGTTTCAGCCAACAATTTAACTAGGAACTATTACTCCCACTCGAGAGCACCCTTCATCCATTCATAAATGAAGCCTACAACCAATATCCCAAGGAAAATGACCATCGCAATAAAACCGGGCCAGCCTATTTCTCGTAACACAACCGCCCAGGGAAACAGGAAAGCAATTTCTAGATCAAAAAGGATGAAAAGAATGGCGACGAGATAATAGCGCACATCAAATTTCATACGGGCATCTTCAAATGCCTCGAAACCACATTCATAGGGTGAATTTTTTTCAGCGTCAGGACGATGTGGCCCGATAAGCCGACCCAGTAGGATAGGCCCAACTCCAACCAGAATCCCGACGAGAATGAATAACAATACTGGAAAATAGTTTTGCAGCATGGCTCATTTCCACTGACCGGGTATATCCCGGACCCGCCAGATTTGCTCTGATCAGGTACCCTTTGGCGCGACCGCCGCAAGGCTTGGGTTATCAATCAATTAGGGCAGCACAAACATGCTAACCCACTCAAATCGTGGTGCCGATGAGCAGACTCGAACTGCTACGGCTTTCGCCACCGCCCCCTCAAGACGGCGTGTCTACCAATTTCACCACATCGGCATGTTACTGAGATGACAACGCCTAAATAATTACTGAATTAAGCTTATTTATTTGCTGGACCTGCGGGCAAAGCTGCACCAGCAGGAACAGATGAAACAGGTATTTCTTGCGAGCGTGAGGAACCCGCCGAAGGCGGTAATTCACTCGTTGGTACTTTGGGTACATCTTCAGAGGTCACTGCGCCGGCGCGTTCCATCACGCTACTACCGTGCACACGATGACTAGACAACCAAGACAAGCCTAGGCTCGTCAAGAAAAATACAGCGGCTAGAATCGCCGTTGAACGACTCAAAAAATTAGCCGAACCACTTGAACCAAATAAACTGCCAGCCGAACCACTTCCGAAAGCAGCGCCCACATCTGCGCCCTTACCGTGCTGAATTAACACAAGCCCGATGACACCGGCCGCAGCCAAGACATGAACTAACCAAACGAAATTTTCAATCATCAATAAAGCTACCTAAGGAGTCCCTTCAGCCAACCTATGACTTGAAAGCCTTGCCTATACTAAGGAATTCAGTAATTACTAAGGAAGCGCCGCCAACTAAGACTCCATCAACGTCGCTTTGAGCCGCATATTCTGACGCATTCGCTGCTTTCACGCTACCCCCATAAAGGATAGAAACATTATCTGCGCTTGCCAAATCGACTTGTGCCAGCTTGTTTCTGATGTAGGCGTGAGCTTCTTGAACAGTATTGCCATCCGCATTTCGTCCGGTACCAATCGCCCATAATGGCTCGTAGGCAATTACAATTCCCTTCAGGGCATGGGGGTTTAATTGGGCAAGCAAGGGTTCCAGTTGCTCTGAAATCACATTGAATGTAGCCCCGCTCTCGCGATCATGAAGCGTTTCACCCACACAAACCACTGGAATCAAGCCTGAATTAAGCGCAGCCAAGGCCTTTGAGGCAACCAAGGCACTGGATTCTGCAAATCTTTGCCGACGTTCTGAATGACCGGCCAATACATAGCGACACCCAAATTCAAGCAACATGCTTGTGGCAATCTCGCCTGTGAAAGCACCCCTGGACTCATTAGAAATATCTTGAGCACCCCAACTAATTGAAGTGCCATTTAACAGCGTTTGAGCTTGAGGAATATAAATGGCTGGGGGGCACACCACGAACTCAACCGAAGAAGGAGGTACCTGACTGCTTTGATTTTCGGCAATAAGGCCTGAAAGCAATTCTTGGTTAGCGGCCAAACTTCCATTGAGTTTCCAATTTCCGATAACGAGATTTCTGGCCAAAACAATTCCCTTTTAATATGAAAAAGGACGAGAAGAACGACGTTGTAACATACGTCGCTGCTCCGCGTCCAAGGTCATCTTTTAACTATAGAAGCTTCAACAAAAATTTAACCGAAGCCAGCTATATAGGTGAATTGGGATGAATTAACCAAACTTACCAGTAATATAATCTTCGGTGGCTTTCTGAACCGGCTTAGTGAAAATCTTGCTGGTATCGTCTAGCTCAATGAGTTCGCCTAAGTACATGTAGGCGGTGTAATCCGATACACGCGCAGCTTGTTGCATATTATGGGTTACGATCACGACCGTGTAATCCTTCTTCATTTCGTGCACGAGCTCTTCAATGCGCGCGGTAGAAATAGGATCCAGAGCTGAACATGGTTCGTCTAGCAAAATGACTTCTGGCTTAATGGCGATGCAACGAGCAATGCATAAACGCTGTTGCTGACCACCAGACAAACCATTGCCGTTCTGGTGCAGTTTATCTTTTACTTCATTCCATAAAGCAGCATTGGTGAGAGCCCATTCAACACGCTCATCCATCTCGGCATGTGAGAGGTGCTCGTATAAGCGCACTCCAAAGGCGATGTTGTCGTAAATCGACATTGGGAAGGGGGTGGGCTTTTGAAACACCATACCAACCCGTGCGCGCAGTGCCGTGGCATCTACACCGCTTTCAAGAATATCCGTACCATCTAATAGTATACGGCCGGTAGTGCGATTTTCTGGGTAGAGTTCATGCAGACGGTTAAAGGTGCGCAGTAAGGTACTTTTTCCGCAACCCGAGGGTCCGATAAATGCGGTCACCTTATTGGTAGGAATATCCATTGAGACATTTTTAATGGCGTGATACTTACCGTAGTAAAAGTTGAGGCCATCAACTTTGATTCGGGTTTCTTCTTTTGCGTGAGCAGCGATAGTCATGTCTATATCCTCTAAAACGGTCAGATCTTTTTACGGAATACAATACGGGCAAGGATATTTAAACCCAACACGCCGAAAGTAATCAAAATGGCACCCCCCCAAGCTAGACGGTGCCAATCGTCATAGGGACTCATTGCAAACTGGAAGATCACCACGGGCAGATTTGCCATTGGGCCGTTGAGGTTCGCGCTATAGAACTGGTTATTTAATGCAGTAAACAGAAGCGGCGCAGTTTCGCCTGCTACACGCGCAATTGCGAGCAAGACACCCGTTGCGATACCAGCACTTGCTGCGCGGTATGAAACCGTGGTGATCATAATCCATTTAGGCGCTCCCAAGCCAACTGTAGCTTCCCGAAGGGCATCGGGAACCAGGCGCAACATATCGTCGGTGGTGCGAACTACCACGGGGATCACGATCAGGGCTAAGGCTAGTGCACCAGCGATACCCGAAAAGTGCTTCATGGGAGCAACAACTACCGTGTAGATGAACAAACCAATCACGATAGACGGTGCAGAAAGCAAAATGTCATTGATAAATCGGGTTGCGGGTGCTAACCATCCCTTACGGCCGTATTCTGCCAGATAGGTTCCCGCCAAGATTCCAACAGGGGTACCAATCAACGTTCCTACCCCTGCCATCATTAAACTACCAATGATGGCGTTGAACAAACCGCCTGTGCTTCCTGGGGCAGGAGTACTTTGGGTGAACATGGCCAAATCGAGGGCGTAAATTCCTTCATACAAAAGTGTAGCCAAAATCCACGTTAGCCAAAACAGTCCAAACACCATGGCGCAACCGGCCAAGATCAAATTGATCTTGTTGGTGAGCATTCGGCGCTTAAAAATCTGGGTAGTGCTTGCGTCTAAGTGTTCAATCATTTCCCGAGGCCCCTATTAACTGTGCGTGCCTTCGCTCTTAGCCAACTGAAGTAGCATCAATTTAGCGCAAGCGAGAACGATTGTTGTGATTAAGAACAGAATCAAACCTAATTCAATCAGGGATGAGGTATAGATTTCTTCAACGGCTTCTGTGAACTCACTCGCGAGTGAAGAAGCGATACTGGCACCGGGAGCCAACAAGGTTGTTGAGAGGCGATGTGTATTACCGATTACAAATGTCACTGCCATGGTTTCGCCAAGGGCACGACCAAGACCCAACATAATGCCGCCGACCACACCAGCACGGGTATAAGGCAAAACCACTCTCCACACAACTTCCCAAGTGGTGGCACCAAGACCATATACAGATTCTTTCAACACAACAGGCACCAACTCAAACACATCACGCATCACCGCAGTAATAAATGGGATGACCATAATCGCCAGAATGATTCCGGCGGTGAGCATACCAATTCCCATTGGGGGGCCCGCAAACAGGAAGCCAACAAATGGAACGTTTCCGAGCGTATTAATTAGGAAGGGCTGCACATATGTTGAGAATAAGGGAACAAATACAAACAATCCCCACATACCGTAAATAATGCTTGGAATTGCGGCCAACAGTTCAATCGCTGTTCCAAGTGGTCGCTTTAACCAACTTGGCGCCAACTCTGTTAAAAACAAGGCAATACCAAAGCTCACAGGCACAGCAATCAGCATGGCTATGAATGAACTCACTAGAGTTCCATAAATAGGGACTAAAGCGCCGAATTGTTCACCTACTGGATCCCATTCCGAATCGTAAAAAAACTTAAAACCAAATTTTTGAATGGCGGGCCAACTTCCAATCACTAAGGAAGCCAAGATCGCGAGTAACAGCGCAAATACCAGGAAGGCAAACCCTTTGGTCACGGCTGCAAAAATCAAATCGCCTAATGCCCCCGCACTTCTTTTGTGCAGGTCCGGACGTTTTGGAGCAGAAGCAACGGATGAAACCGTTGCTGAGCTAACTGAATTCATTGTGTCCCCTGAGAAATAGTGACTGGCAAATTATGTATAAATATGCCTTTTATTTCTGCATACCAGATCGGGTAAGTTGCCCTACCCCTTCAACAAAACAACATAATAAAAAGGGGCCACATAAGGACCCCTGTTCACTAAAACTTTTAGAATACTGGCTTACCAGCAGCATCCTTGATATTTGCTTTCCATTCGGTCTGAATCAACTTAATCACTGACTCAGGCATAGGAATGTAGTCCAACGCTAATGCATCCTTGGATCCATTTTTGTAAGCCCAGTCAAAGAACTCCAACACCATCTTGCCGTTTTCAGGTTTGTCCTGAACTTTTTGCATCAAGATGAAGGTAGCACCAGAAATAGGCCAACTATCTTTGCCAGGCTCGTTGGTCAAAATTTCATAGAGGCCAGGTGCTTTTGCCCACTCAGCGTGTGATGCAGCTGCGCCAAAGGTTTTGTCATCGGGTTCTACAAAATTACCATCTTTGTTTTGCATTGCTACGAAAGTCATCTTGTTTTGGATGACATACGCGTACTCAACATAACCAATAGAATTGGGTTGTTGTTTGATGGAGGAAGCCACACCTTCGTTACCTTTGCTGCTGATACCAGCTGGCCATTTTACAGAGGTATCGCTACCAATTTTTTCTTTCCACTCAGGACTGACTTTCGATAAATAGTTGGTGAAAATGAAAGTAGAACCCGAACCGTCAGAACGTGACACAGGCACAATCGCGGCATCGGGTAGCGTTACACCCGCATTGATTGCGGCGATTGCCGGATCGTTCCACTTGGTAATTTTACCCAAGTAGATGTTGGCAAGAACAGGACCAGACAACTTCAATTGACCGGGTTTCACGTCTTTCAAATTTGCGACTGGAACCAAACCACCCACTACTGCGGGGAACTGGAATAAGTTGTCTTTAGCTAACTCTTCAACGGTCAAAGGCTTGTCAGAAGCACCAAAATCTACAGTCTTGGCTTTGATCTGCTTGATGCCACCACCACTACCGATGGACTGATAATTCAAGCCAATACCCGTTTTGGCTTTGTATGTTTCCGCCCATTTACCGTAGATAGGATAAGGGAAGGTTGCACCCGCACCCGTAATGTCAGCGGCTTGAGCGGAAACGGAAGCAAGGGCAGAGACAACGCCCAAGGTAATCACAAACGAACGAAGGGAGAAGGCCATGGATAACACTCCAGGTAAGAATTTAGGTTAAGGGGGTTTATCGTCGAAATAATTTTAGGGATGCTAATCCCAATAGGTTAGGAGACTATCTACTTTTTGTGACAATCCCGTGACCTTACTTTTCTGTAAGCTTCTCCGCTCAATGCTGTTTGTATATTTCAATCGACACGTAGATTTTTGATTCTCAATGAGAAGGGGGCACACTCCCAGCCAGCCTGCTCGGCTTCCAAATTTGCCTGCGTGAGCATATTCGCTGCACTCCACTCTGAATCAATTTCTACCACCCACCCTTGGGCGCGTCCGCGAATGCGCAAATGCGGCAAGGTAAGGTCTGATCGACCACGATGAAACAGCACAGCCAACCTTAAACATAAAATGAGTAACCAGTCTTCGTTGCGGGTAACAAAGGAAAGGAGTTTTGCCATTCCCCCGCGTTGCGCCAGCAATAACAGCGCCAAATGATTTTGATCGCCGCGAGAGAACCCAGGCATATCGGCATTTTGCGCTATATAGGCTGAATGCTTATGATACCCACTGTAGGCAATCGATAACCCCATTTCATGCAATCTGGCCGCCCAAGAGATCAATTGCCGATCCGCTTCATCCCCGTTATTCTCTAGCGCTTCCTCGTATAACTGGAGTGCCAGGGACTCTACGCGGGCGGCCTGCGCAACATCTACATGGTAGCGGCGCATTTGTTGGCGTACCGTCGCATTGCGGGCATCTTTATGCTCAAAACGCCCTAACATGTCGAACAGCACACCTTCACGCAAGCCACTATCAGTGGTTTGCATAGAGGTAATACCAAGTTCATGGAACACCGAGCTCATAATAGTTAATCCACCGGGAAATACGGGAACTCGCTCATCACTTAAACCGGGTAGATCAAGTTTTCTGACATCTCCACAGAAAAGAATTTGCTCACGTAACTGCTCCATACCCTCTAAGGTAATCAGCCCCGTCAAACCCCCTTTCTGCTCCAAGACCTCAGAAATGGCTCTAGCCGTTCCCGACGAACCAACCGCTTGCGACCAGTGAGAAGAATCAAACTCACCCTGAATGGTTTGAAGCTCAGTTGCTGCGGCTAATTCGGCCGCTTTCATCGCTTTGGTAGTGATTTTTCCATCAGGGAAATATTTACGGGTATGACTTACGCAACCAATGAATAGACTTTCAAGACGCAGTGGCTTGAAGCGGTTTCCAATAATCAGTTCCGTCGAACCGCCGCCAATATCTACAACTAAGCGTTTTTCATGGCTACGCGGCAATGCATGAGAGACGCCCAGATAGATCAAACGCGCCTCTTCGTGACCAGCAATGATTTCTATAGGAAAGCCCAATGCCTGCTCAGCTTGCGCCATCAAGGCTGAGGCATTCTTTGCCACCCGCAAAGTATTGGTTCCTACTGCGCGAACTGCGCCAGGAGAGAAGCCTCGCAAGCGCTCACCAAACCGCTGTAAGCAAGCCAAGGCTCGCGCCCATGACGCGTCGTCTAAACGTTTATCTGCGCCTAGCCCGGCGCCTAATCGAACCGATTCCTTGAGGGAATCAAGTGAGTAGAATTGCCCATCAACGAGACGAGAAATCTGCAAACGGAAGCTATTAGATCCCAGATCTACTGCAGCTAAAGTGGAATGGTCAGTCAAACGTCCTGTACTCCAAAACAACGGGGTGGACGCTTCGCGCCCGGCCACCCGGGCCAAATTTCCACAGGACTTTATAGGATTCGATCGACTTCTGCACTACCCAAAAAGTGTCGGGCATAACGATGATCAATTTTTGATGTGGGTAACATCAACAATAAATCAGCTGTATTGAAGTCTGGATCCCATGCGGGTTCACCGCAAACAACCGCACCAATGCGTAAATAGGCACGAATTAAAGCAGGAATATCTGCACTGTCTTCACCCGTTAGTTTTTCAAGTGGTAGACGGCATTTAGGAAACACCCGCCATTCAGCCGGCCCCATGCGGTCTCGCTCTAAACGGCGAAAAACAGCTGCCGCATATTGGCCACCGTCATGCATCGGCACACTGGCACATCCGAGAAGATACTGAACGTTATTCCGCAAGATGAAGTCAGCCAAGCCAGCCCAAAGTAAGGTGATGGTGGCACCGCTGCGATAATCAGGATGCACACAAGCTCGTCCCATTTCCATTATTTGGGAACGCATATGGGTGATTCGGGTGAGATCAAATTCGGTTTCGGAATAGAAGCCGCCTGCTTCTAAAGAACGATCACCCCCCAGAATACGGTAAGTTCCAACTACCTCGCCGGTAGCGGTATTTCGAACCAGCAAATGTTCACAGAATGGATCGTATTGATCTTGATCGATACCAGGGACCTCGGACTGAAGTCGTGCACCAAACTCTTCTGCAAACACGCGCCAACGCAAACGTTGAGCCTCTAAGACATCCTCACGCGTGGCAGCGAACTCAACTTTTAGTCGGGGACGCTCTTTTTTTTCGGTAATCTGTGTTTGAAACATGGCTTAAGCAGCCTTTCTAAGGCAGATGACATTATAGGTTATATCAGTTCGATTGCAAAACGATGACGGTGTCATCACATGATGATGATTTAAAGTTGAATCAAACTTTTCACCCTCCCTTCCCTCAATGGCAAATCAAGAGCAAAATTAGAGGCTTATATTCTATTGAATTGCCTTCCTCATGACTCATGCTCTACCCCGGCCCAAACATTTACTCAACCGGGAAATTGGTTTCATCGCATTCAATCGTCGCATCCTAGAGCTTGCAGAAGACCCCAAAGTTCCCCTGCTGGAACGGCTGCGCTACCTTTGTATAGTCAGCAGCAACTTGGATGAATTCTTCGAAATCCGGATTGCAGGCTTGCGCGAGCAAATTAAGTATAAGGCTGGACCCGGCGCAGACGGCCTTTCCGTTAAGGAGGTTTTTCATGAGGTCTCAAGGCAAACACATGATTTGGTTCAGCACCAGTACCATCTTCTCAACCATACAATCTTGCCTGATCTCAGCCAAGAAGGGGTGCGATTCTTGCGAAGAAGTGACTGGAATGACGCCCAGCGCTTGTGGGCAAAAGATTTTTTCCGCAAAGAAATTCTGCCTGTATTAACACCGATCGGACTGGACCCATCGCACCCTTTCCCGCGTATTCTCAATAAAAGCTTAAATTTTGCGATCGAACTAGAAGGTCGCGATGCTTTTGGCCGCGAATCGGTCAATGCGGTGGTTCAGGCGCCCCGCGCGCTCCCCAGAGTTATTAAGCTTCCTGAGGAGGTTTCAGGGTGCCAACACGGTTTTGTATTCCTTTCTTCGCTGCTTCACGCCCATGTAGGGGAATTATTTTTGGGCATGACCGTGAATGGCTGCCATCAGTTTCGCGTGACGCGCAACAGTGACTTAATGCTGGAAGAAGAAGAGATTAAGAATCTAAGAATTGCGGTTCAATCTGAATTAAGTCATAGGCAATTTGGCGATGAAGTACGGCTAGAAGTTTCTGAAAGCTGCTCGCACAGCATGACCAAATTTCTTCTTAAGACATTTAGCTTAAATGATGAGGACCTTTACCGAGTTGATGGCCCTGTGAACTTGGTCAGGCTTAACCAGGTTCCTGAATGGGTGGACCGCCCAGATTTAAAATTCACACCTTTTGTTCAGGCCCGTCCTCACGAACTCCCCCAAGGAGGGGATTTGTATGCTGCGATTAGAAAAAGAGATCTGCTTTTGCATCACCCATTTCAGTCGTTTGCTCCAGTTGTTGAATTCATTCAGACGGCTGCTAAAGATCCGAATGTCATGGCCATACGCCAGACGGTATATCGGGCCGGCACTGACTCTGAACTGATCGAAGCATTAATTCGTGCCGCGCAGCAAGGCAAAGAAGTCACTGTAGTCATTGAGCTCATGGCCCGCTTTGATGAGGAAGCTAATCTGAACTGGGCAGCACGCCTTGAGCAGGCCGGGGCCCACGTAGTATATGGAGTGGTTGGATATAAAACCCATGCAAAGATGTCTATGGTGGTCCGCAAAGAAAACGACATCATCAAGCGCTACGCTCATATCAGCACAGGAAACTACCACTCTAGTACCACCAAGTTTTACACCGACTTTGGTCTGTTTACCTGCCAACCAGAAATCTGCTCCGATATCAACGAAGTCTTTTTGCAAATTACTGGCCTTGGGCAGCACGCTCCACTTCAGCGTCTCTTGCAATCCCCTTTTACACTGCAATCACAACTTATCGCTGCTATTCATCGCGAAGCTGATCACGCCAAAGCTGGCCGCGGGGGCTTGATCGTTGCTAAGATGAATTCATTAGAAGAGCCTAGCATCATCCAGGCACTGTATGAGGCCTCTCAGGCAGGAGTGAGAATTGAACTCATCGTGCGTGGCATCTGTACCTTACGTCCTGGCATCCCGGGGATAAGCGATCACATTCGCGTGCGATCTATAGTCGGTAGGTTCTTAGAACATCCCAGAATTTTTTATTTTAGAGATGATCGCGCCAATAGCATTTGGCTCTCTAGTGCGGACTGGATGGCACGCAATTTTTTTAAACGCATTGAGATCTGTGTTCCGGTATTAGATCCTGCTGCAAAGCGCAGAATCATGCGCGAGGGATTGCGCGCCTACCTGCGCGATAACACGCAAACATGGATGATGGATAAAGATGGGGCATACAAACGCCGGAGCCCAGGCCGTAGCCGCCCCTTTTCTGCGCAAAACTTTTTACTTAATGAAATTGCTCAAATAATCGCCGTGCCTGCATCCACCGCAGTGCATGATGAGAAAGCTCATCAGTCAGCCGAACCTAGCTCAACCCTAAAACTTCTTGGCTACCAATAAGAAAAAAGATATGACTCTCACTCAAACTCCGGTTCCTTCAAAGGGTTTTCTTGAAGTTGAATTGAAGTTGGCGCTATCTGAAAATCAAATCGAGCGATTTAAACGACATCCCAGTCTCAGGCCCATTTCACCCCATAGAGCTGTGGTATCCGAATTAGATGCTATTTACTTTGATACAGAGAAGCTTGAACTTCAATCAGAGGGCGTTGCAGTCAGGATGCGACAAGCGGGTTCCAAATGGGTACAAACAGTTAAAACGCGCGGGAGTACAGTAGGCGGCTTGCATCAACGCACCGAATGGGAATATCCCAGCGATGGCATCACTCTGAACTTTGATGCAATTACAGACTCGGGCATTCGTGACAAGCTATCTGAACTCCTTCTAACAGACTCACTTAAACCTATTTTTCGTACACGATTTCGTCGCTGGGCCCGCTTATTAGTTTTACCAGATGGAAGCCAAATAGAATTAGCTTTAGATCAGGGCGTCATCGAAGCCGGAAATAAATCAGATCTCATTTGTGAAATAGAACTAGAACTCAAATCTGGCAGACCAGAGGTATTGTTTGATATCGCTTTAGGCTTCATGCCAGACATTACTTTACGCCCAGAAATCCGAAGCAAGGCAGAACGCGGCTATGTGCTGCATACAGGAATTGCTTCTGGTCCAAAGCGCATCCAAGTAGGAAATCTTCCGGGCGCTATTGCGCCACCAGAAGCTTGCGCACTATTTGTAGAAACGGCACTCGAACAATTACAACGCAATTGGGCTGGAGCCATCGTTGGGGAAGATACCGAATTCATTCATCAGGCCCGGGTTGCTCTGCGCCGGCTGCGCGCAACCTTTGGAGTATTTCGTTCAGTGATTCCTATCGATGCAGCCTTGCCATTACGAAATGGTCTGCGCTCACTGATGAGCGAACTGGGGCCGGCACGCGACTGGGATGTTTTTTTAGCAGATACCTTGCCAGCATTGAAATCCAGCATGCCCAACGAACCTGGGCTTACCTGGCTACATCAAGAAGCACTGGCCGCCCGCAAAGAAGCACAGCAACGCGCAGCGCATGCACTACAGTCTGAAGATACACCCGCTTTGCTATTGCAGTTAGGTCGACTGGCCTGCCATCTTCGTGTTCCTACCACCCTAGCAAATCCAACAAAATCTCCCGGCAAAAAAGCTTTACCCGAATTTGCGCGCACGGTGCTGCGAAAACGCGCTCGGCGTGCGGATGTAGATGCGCAGTCACTGACGCAATTAGATATTGAAGCTCGACATGCTTGGCGGATTACACTTAAAAAGTTGCGTTACTCAGGAGATTTTCTGGCACCTGTGTTTGGTCGCAAAGATCGCACTCGCCGCTGGATTGATGCCCTCTCTTCTCTTCAAGACATCTTAGGAAGCTTAAATGATGCAGCGACCACTGAACGACTCATCATGCAGTTGGCTCCTCGTACAAAAACTCAAAAAGAGATCGCTGCAACGTTGCGAGGCTTCACTGCTGGAGCAAGCTTCATCAAAATGCAGGAATTAGAAAAAGCCCGACTGAAACTAGAGCGATCACCTGAACCCTGGAAAAAATAAGACCCAAATTAAGGAACGCGTCATGGATTTAATTTTATGGAGACACGCTGAAGCAGAAGATGGCTTTGATGATTTGGCTCGCGCTCTAACTCCCAAGGGAAAAAAACAAGCCGCACGGATGGCACATTGGCTCTCCACGAATGTCCCTGCTCCTTGGACCGTCATCGCCAGTCCTGCACGCCGAACACAAGAAACCGTGACTGCCTTAAATTTACCCTTTGAAACCAATCAAAAATGTCGTCCTGGTGCGCATCCGGAAATTATTTTAGATGTAGCTGGATGGCCCTATGCAGAAGGCACCGTGATCATTGTGGGCCATCAACCCACCTTAGGATTGGCGGCAGCGCTAGCCCTTACCGGCCAACCCTATCCATGGAGTGTGCGCAAAGGCGCCATGATTTGGCTGACCTCACGTGATCGCGAGGGCGTATCGCCGGTTCAATTGCGTGCCTGCTTATCGCCAGATCTGATCTCCGAATAAGTAAAGCAAATCTCTAAGCTACTTTACTCGCTAACTCTGCTAATTGTTCAGCCAGCGCATGAACCTCTTGTAGATCTTCACCTTCTACCATGACGCGTAATAAAGGTTCGGTGCCTGAAGCACGCAAGAGTACTCTGCCTCTGCCTTTTAAGGTTTCCTGAACCCCCTCAGCAGCAGCCAGCACCTCAGGATGAACCTCTAAAGATCTTGGGTTCTCTACTCGAACATTAATTAAAACTTGAGGTAAGCGTCGCAAATCTCCCATCCATTCCGATAGGCTCACTCCATTAGACCGAAGTGCCGCGAGCACCTGTAATGCAGCAACGGTGGCATCGCCTGTAGTGTGTCGGTCCAAACAAATAATATGTCCTGAATTCTCCCCGCCTAAAATCCATTTATTCTTCAATAAGGCTTCAAGAACATAACGGTCACCTACCTTAGCGCGCTCAAATGGTATTCCTTGTGCGGCAAAGGCGCGCTCAATTGCATAGTTTGTCATTAAGGTCCCAATTACCCCACCTCCCAATACACCATGCATATGGCGGTCTCGCGCAATTGCAAAGAGCAAATCATCTCCATCAAAAACGCGCCCACTCGCATCACACATCATGAGTCGATCGCCGTCTCCATCGACCGCAATTCCAATATCAGCAGCTTTACTACGCGTGAAATTGGCAATGGCCTGAGTATAAGTTGCTCCACACTGGTCATTAATATTGATCCCGTCGGGGGCGTTTCCCATTACTTGAATATCTGCACCTAACTCATGAAAAACTGGCGGCGTAACGTGATAACAAGCGCCGTGCGCACAATCTAAAGCAATTTTTAAACCCTTTAAATCCAAATCTGAAGGAAAAGTGCTCTTACAAAATTCAATATAGCGCCCAGGAGCATCATCTAATCGACGCACCTTACCCAATTCTTTGGATGAGCGAGTGTGCATGGGTTCTTCAAGACGCGCCTCAATCGCCAACTCCCACGCATCAGGTAATTTTGCTCCGGCACCATCAAAGAACTTAATACCATTATCGTCATAAGGATTATGCGATGCAGAGATCATCACTCCTGCCTGCAAGCGTAAAGCCTTTGTTAGATAAGCAACCGCCGGTGTAGGCATAGGCCCAACCAACAAGACATCGACTCCTGCTGCGCTAAAACCTGCTTCTAAGGCCGATTCCAACATGTATCCAGAGATACGCGTATCTTTTCCGATCAATACTTTAGGACGATTGGAACGCTCAGAACTTGAAATTAATTCAGCTCCAACGGCAAAGCCCAAGCGCAAAATAGCCTCAGGCGTGATGGGCAAAGTCCCTACCCTTCCGCGAATTCCATCGGTACCAAACCAGCGCCTCATTGTTGTGGGTTCATTCATTATTTTGCTCCACACGTCAGGTTTCCATAGGGTTTAACTCTATGGCCGACCACACAGCCAAAGCATTATGCATTGCTGCCACATCGTGAACGCGAACGATCCGAGCGCCACGCTGCACCGCAGACAAGGCTGCGGCAATACTAGAATGCACACGATCGTCCGTACCTTTACCTGTTACCGCACCCAATACAGACTTACGGGAGAGCCCCACAAGCAAGGGAAAATCTAAATCAAGTAAAGAGGATAAGCCTCGAAGCAGTTCAAGATTGTGTTGCACAGTCTTACCAAACCCAAAACCTGGATCTAAGCAAATACGCTGAGCGCCTATGCCGGCAATCCTAGCGGCCTCGGCGCGACGGCTTAAAAAGTCTCTAACTTCCAAGATCACATCTTCATAGCAGGGATTCATTTGCATGGTGAGGGGGTCACCCTGCATATGCATGATACAAACCCCCGCATCGCTATCCGAACAAGCCTCAAGAGCTCCTTCAGCGCGCAACCCATTTACATCGTTAACCATCGCAGCACCGGCTTTCAGCGCGCCAATCATGACCTCGGTATGGCGAGTATCAATGGAAACCAAATATCCTTCTTCAGCCAAACCCTTTACCACCGGAAGTACTCTCCGCAATTCTTCCTCTGGAGAAACGGGCTGAGCACCGGGACGGGTAGACTCTCCACCTACATCAAGAATGGCAGCACCCTCGGCACCCAATTGACGACCATGAGCGAGTGCACGATCCACGGCCATATGTTTGCCACCATCTGAAAAAGAATCAGGGGTGATATTAATGATCCCCATAATTTGGGGATGCCGCATATCCAATTGATAGGGGCCGCAATGCAAAAAGTGCCCCTTGGCGGGAGCACTCTTGGGAAATGACTGCAAGAAAAATGACCTCAAACTTTACTCATTTAGGCCTCAGTGGCAGGTTGCACGGTTGCCGCAGGTGAAGCTGCGTTGCCAGCCCCAGAGCTTGTTGATGGGGGTGTTCCTCCTGAACCAGATGACGTTGGCTTAGGAGGGCGAGGATCTTGACCATTCATGATGTCAGCAATTTGATCGGCATCAATGGTTTCCCATTCCAGCAGTGCATGCGCCATTTTGTGCATTTTTTCAGTGTTGTCTTCGATGATTTTGCGGGCAACAGAGTATTGTTCATCAATGATTCGACGAATTTCCTGGTCCACTTTAAACATGGTGGATTCAGAAACATTCTTATGTGTGGTCACGCTTCGACCCAAGAATACTTCCCCTTCATTCTCGCCATAGACCATGGGCCCCATTGCATCGGACATACCCCATTGAGTCACCATTCGACGGGCCATTTCAGTCGCACGTTCGAAATCATTGCTCGCGCCGGTAGTCATTTGATTCATGAAAATTTCTTCGGCAATACGACCACCAAACAACACGGAAATATTTTGCAGAATCTGTTCACGATCCATACTGTAACGATCTTCCGTGGGTAACTGCATCGTCACACCTAGAGCACGACCACGGGGAATAATTGTGACTTTATGAACAGGGTCAGTGCGTTTTAAGCAACGCGCCACCACGGCATGACCTGACTCGTGATAAGCCGTATTCTTGCGCTCGTTTTCTGGCATCACAATAGAGCGCCGCTCGGCCCCCATGATGATTTTATCTTTGGCGCGCTCAAACTCAGTCATATCGACGAGCCGCTTGTTCGCGCGCGCAGCAAACAATGCAGCCTCATTGACCAAATTAGCCAAATCCGCGCCCGAGAAGCCAGGCGTGCCACGGGCAATAATGTCGGCCCGCACATCCGGTGAAATTGGGATTTTACGCATATGTACCAAAAGCACCTGCTCTCGACCACGAATATCAGGCAAGGGCACGACCACTTGACGATCAAAACGACCTGGGCGTAACAGAGCGGGGTCAAGCACGTCAGGGCGGTTGGTTGCAGCGATGACAATCACACCAGCCGTACCTTCAAAGCCATCCATTTCAACGAGGAGTTGGTTGAGCGTTTGTTCCCGCTCATCATTACCGCCGCCCAAACCTGCGCCGCGCTGACGACCTACCGCATCAATCTCATCAATGAAAATAATGCAGGGTGCACTTTTCTTGGCCTGCTCAAACATGTCACGGACGCGCGCTGCCCCTACACCCACAAACATTTCTACAAAATCTGAACCAGAAATACTAAAGAAAGGGACTTTGGCTTCTCCCGCAATGGCTCGCGCTAAAAGGGTTTTACCCGTTCCAGGGCTACCAACCATTAATACACCACGCGGTATTCTTCCGCCCAGTTTCTGAAACTTAGAAGGATCCCGCAGAAACTCAACCAGTTCGGCAACTTCTTCCTTGGCCTCATCTACCCCAGCTACGTCTGCAAAGGTAACGGGGTTAGTATTTTCATCCAGCATGCGCGCACGGCTTTTACCAAACGAAAACGCTCCACCTCGACCACCGCCTTGCATTTGACGCATGAAAAATATCCATACGCCCACCAATAGAATCATGGGAAACCATGAGATCAGTATATTCATCAGTATGGAAGGTTCTTCCTCAGGCTTGGCCGTCACAGAAACACCGTATTTAAGCAGATCACTCACCAACCATGGGTCTGAAGGGGCGTAGGTGACAAACGTTTTGCCGTCACTTTGCTCACCACGAATGGAGTGACCATCGATGACGACTTTTGATACATGTCCCTGCTTCATCTCATCGATAAACTGGGAATAAGTCACCTGGTTGGAAGCAGACTGACGAGTACCAAACTGGTTTACCAGCATCATCAGAACCACGCCAATCACTAACCAGATGGCGATATTTTTAGTGAGATTATTCAAAATTACTCCTCAAACTGCGCGCTTTATTAACGCAAAAAAGCCTATTGATGGATTCTAATCCTATTCTTCATCAGGTAAAGCAGTTTGTTGATGCTCTAAAACCTGCTGTTTCGCAGCTTCAATTGCTTCAGCTTTAGGTGTTTTACCCAATAAATAGACTTCTGGACTTCGATCTCGGGATGCCGCGGGCTTTCGCGTAGCCAATGTAACAAAGGACGCTCTCATTGACTTTACAAAAGGCTCAAAATCTACTCCATGAAAAACTTTGACCAGAAAAGCCCCTTGAGGTTTCAGCGTGAGCAATGCAAATTCAAGTGCAAAACTCGCCAATTCCATTACTCGCGCTTGATCATACAGCTCCACACCACTCATATTGGGGGCAAGATCCGAAAGAACAAGGTCTGCGCCGCCATCCGGTAGCCTTGAGAGTAAATCTGTTCGGATACCATGTTCTGTAAAATCACCTTGCAGAAACACCACCCCTTCCAGATCCTCCATTGGAAGAAGATCAATCGCCAGCACTTTGCCTTGTCGCCCAGTGCGTTGCCGGGCTACTTGTGACCACCCCCCTGGGGCAGCACCCAGATCAACGACTGCCCCACCTTGTTTGATCAGGCGATCACGATCATCTATTTCCATCAATTTGTATGAAGCACGAGAACGGTAACCCTCACGTTTTGCTTTCTGCACGTAAGGATCGTTAATGTGCTCCCGTATCCAGGCCCGACTAGTTCGAGTCGGCTTCATCTGTGCTTAATTCTGTCTAATCTCGAGTAGGTTTGCGCGGACCGCGAGGAACCGGTGGGCGATCGCCTGCTGACGCACGTGGCCGACCCGTGGAAGGCGCGCGCGGACGGTCACCACCAAACTCTGATCTTGCAGCTCGGGTAGCGCGGGGTCGATCAGAACCCCCCAAGCCCTCGCCTTCGGAGCGACGCGGCGCACGAGGACGGTCACCACCAAACTCTGGTCTTGCAGTTCGGGTAGCGCGGGGTCGATCAGACCCCCCCAAGCCCTCGCCTTCGGAGCGACGTGGCGCACGAGGACGGTCACCCTCATCATTACGCGTTCGATCTACCGAAAAGGCACCGCGCTCAGGAGGTTTAGCTCCATGCCCACGGCGTTCACGCTGCTCAAATCCCTCGCCACGACTGCGCGTGGACGGTGAGCGTGAAGCAGGGGAACGGGGTACCGTTGCGCCTCGACCGGCGGGCTCACGAACGCCCAATCGACGACGCTCCCCCGCTGTGGGTGCTCCTGGTCTCCCCATACCACTTCGGGCAACGGAAACGGGAGGAGTAGAGGGCGTAGCCTGAGTTTGAATTGAGTCCTCGGGACGTGGGCGCCAGAGAATAAGAATTTTTCCAATGTGCTGAACTGCAGCGCAAAACAATTTATCTGCGATGACAGCGAACATGTCTTCTCGTTCGGCTCGCTCAGCAGCCAGCACTCTGACCTTAATCAACCCATGGGCGGCTAGTGCAACATCGACTTCTTTTAGAACAGCGGCCGAAGCCCCTCCTTGACCGATATGAACGGTCACATCGAGATCATGCGCCAAGCCTCTTAGCGCACTGCGTTGGGCGGGGTTTAATGTAATAGCAGTCAAATGAACCTCAGATGTAGCGCACGTCGAGAATTTCATACTCGCGCGCACCGCCAGGAGCAATGACTTCTGCCATGTCCCCAGCGCTCTTGCCGATCAAAGCACGTGCGATCGGTGAGCTAATGGAAATTTTGCCTTGTTTGATGTCGGCTTCATCATCGCCAACAATCTGGTAAGTCACGCTGTGACCGCTTTCAGTGTCTTCTAAATCAACCGTTGCTCCAAACACACAGCGACCATCCGCATCCAGCTGTGATGGATCAATGATCTGGGAATTAGAAAGCTTACCCTCCAAATCAGCAATGCGCCCTTCTATGAAAGATTGACGTTCTTTGGCCGCGTCGTATTCTGCGTTTTCAGATAAATCACCCTGCGCACGCGCTTCCGAGATGGCTTGAATCACTTCTGGACGCTGAACATGCTTCAGGTTGTGAAGTTCTTGTTTCAGCTTTTCAGCGCCGATGACTGTTAATGGGACTTTATTCATGCCGCCGGTTTCTCCTGCTGCAAGCTGCGCTGCAGTCCTTGTAAGTCATAAATTTCTGGTTGATCTGAAACACCCATGCCTACACATGCTGCGCGCGCACCTGAAATAGTAGTGTAGTAGGTGATCCGCCCTTGCAATGCTGCATTACGAATAGACCATGAATCCTGAATCGCTCTCACGCTCTCTTCTACTGTATTTACGATCAGGCTGATTTCTCGATTTTTGATCATATCCACAATATGTGGGCGCCCCTCAATAACTTTATTCACTTCTGTTACCGACAAGCCCACTTCCTTAAGCGCAGCGGCAGTGCCTCGGGTAGCCACAAGTGTAAAACCCAGATTAGCAAGATTTTGTGCCACTTCCACAATCTTCTTTTTGTCGGCATTGCGAACACTTAAGAACGCCTTTCCTTCAGTAGGCAAACGAACCCCTGCAGCAAGCTGCGATTTGACGAAGGCCTCACCAAACGTCCGCCCCACGCCCATGACCTCACCGGTTGATTTCATCTCTGGGCCAAGAATAGTGTCGACCCCAGGAAATTTAATAAAGGGAAATACCGCTTCCTTCACTGAAAAATAACTAGGAACAATTTCATCAAACACATTCTGATCGGCCAAAGTACGGCCAGACATACAACGCGCAGCTACCTTAGCCAACTGTCGTCCTGTAGCTTTTGCAACATAAGGCACGGTCCGAGAAGCACGAGGATTCACCTCTAAGACATACACTGTTTCACCTTGTAATGCGAATTGAACATTCATCAATCCAACCACATTCAACGCGCGGGCCATTGCAATGGTTTGCTGACGCAATACTTCTTGTATTTCTTCACTCAAACTAAAGGGGGGCAAAGAGCAAGCCGAATCCCCAGAATGGACACCTGCTTGCTCAATATGTTCCATGATGCCGCCAATAATCACTTCTTGTCCGTCAGCGACGGCATCGACGTCCACTTCAACTGCGTCATTCAAAAAGCGATCCAACAGAATAGGCGAATCCGGGCCGACTGCAATCGAGCCTAAGCCGTCTCCCTCGCGCAAGGTATCCCGCAAATAGCGCTCTAAGTCACCCTGGTTATGCACAATAGCCATCGCCCGCCCACCTAAAACATATGATGGCCGAACCACCAAGGGGTAACCCAACTCTTGAGCTAATCGAAGCGTAGATTCACGATCGTGAGCTGTTCGATTTTCTGGCTGACGCAAACCTAAATCATTGAGCAGTTGCTGAAAGCGCTTTCGGTCTTCAGCGCGATCAATGCTATCAGGTGTGGTACCAATAATCTTGACACCATTGGCTTCCAATCCTCTGGCTAGCTTAAGTGGTGTTTGACCACCAAACTGCACGATCACGCCTTCAGGTTGTTCTACTGCCACAATCTCTAAAACATCTTCAAGCGTAAGTGGCTCAAAGTACAAACGATCAGAAGTATCAAAGTCTGTTGAGACGGTCTCGGGATTACAATTCACCATGATGGTTTCGAAACCATCCTCGCGCAGAGCTAGTGCTGCATGCACGCAGCAATAGTCAAACTCAATCCCTTGACCAATTCGGTTAGGCCCACCGCCCAACACCATAATTTTGCGACGCTGCGTGGGAAGGGCTTCGCATTCCTCTTCATAGCTCGAATATAAATAAGCAGTATCGGTAGCGAACTCAGCTGCGCAGGTGTCCACGCGTTTAAATACTGGACGCACACCAAGCTGATGCCGATGACGACGAACCGAAGCTTCTTCGGTTCCTAACAGATGCGACAATCGGCGATCTGAAAATCCCTGTCGTTTTAGACTGCGCATCACCGCGGCATCCAATGAGGCCAGTGCCCTTCCGCGCAACCCATCCTCGTTACGGATGAGGTCTTCAATTTGAGACAGGAACCACGGATCAATGCGGGAGAGGCGATGCACCTCATCCAAACTCATGCCGGTTCGAAAAGCTTGACCTACATACCACAATCGCAGAGGACCTGGATCTGACAATTCACTACCAATTTCTTCAGCAGTGGCTTCAATTTCATCAAATCCACATGCGCCAGTTTCTAATCCGCGCAAAGCTTTTTGCAAAGACTCTTGGAAACAGCGACCAATTGCCATCACCTCGCCCACCGACTTCATTTGAGTGGTCAGGCGATCATCAGCTTGCGGGAATTTCTCAAAAGCAAACCGCGGTATTTTAGTGACCACATAATCAATGGTTGGCTCAAAGGATGCCGGCGTGGCACCGCCAGTGATTTCATTTCGCAATTCATCGAGCGTGTAGCCGACTGCTAATTTGGCAGCGATTTTAGCAATAGGGAATCCTGTGGCTTTAGAAGCCAGGGCGCTTGAGCGCGATACGCGAGGATTCATTTCGATCACAATCATTCGGCCATTTGCAGGATTAATTGCAAACTGAACGTTAGACCCCCCCGTCTCTACCCCGATCTCGCGTAATACGGCGATCGAAGCGTCACGCATGATTTGGTATTCCTTGTCGGTCAGCGTTTGCGCCGGCGCGACGGTGATTGAATCACCGGTATGCACCCCCATTGCATCCAAATTCTCAATTGAGCAAATGATGATGCAATTGTCTGCACGGTCTCGCACGACCTCCATTTCAAACTCTTTCCATCCAATGACCGACTCTTCAATGAGCAACTCTTTGGTGGGCGAAGCTTCAAGACCACGCTCGCAAATGAGCAAGAACTCATCTTTGTTATAGGCAATCCCCCCCCCGCTTCCACCCATCGTGAAGGAGGGACGAATAATGGTGGGGTAACCCACTATGGCTTGCGCTTGCAATGCTTCTTCTATGCTGTGTGCCACTTCCGAACGAGGCGTATCTAAACCAATACGCTTCATCGCTACTTTAAATTTTTCGCGATCTTCTGCTTTATCGATGGCTTCTCGATTCGCGCCAATCATCTGGACATTGAAACGATCCAACACGCCTTCGCGGGCTAAATCAAGGGCACAATTGAGTGCTGTTTGGCCGCCCATTGTTGGCAGTAAAGCATCAGGACGCTCACGTTCAATAATTCTTTCTAGCACGCGCCAATTGATAGGCTCGATGTAGGTCACATCGGCCATTTCAGGATCAGTCATGATAGTGGCAGGATTCGAATTCACCAAAATGACGCGATACCCTTCTTCACGCAAGGCCTTACAGGCTTGTGCGCCAGAGTAATCAAACTCGCATGCCTGACCAATAACGATAGGGCCTGCGCCGATGATAAGAATAGAATGAAGGTCGTTGCGCTTTGGCATGGCTTAACCTAGTGATGAGCGTTCTGCTCAAGCTTACGCTTGAGCAGACTGCATGAGACCAATAAAACGATCGAACAAAGAAGAGACGTCATGAGGTCCTGGACTGGCCTCGGGATGTCCCTGAAAACTAAATGCAGGGCAGTCAGTGCGGGCAATGCCCTGCAAACTGCCGTCGAACAAAGATAGATGGGTAATCTTGAGGTTATCCGGTAATGTTTGTGGATCCACCGCAAAGCCATGATTTTGGCTAGTGATCATCACTTGTCCCGTCTCGGTATCTTGAACGGGGTGGTTTGCCCCATGATGACCAAATTTCATCTTTACAGTTTTAGCGCCTGAAGCTAAGGCTAACAATTGATGACCCAAACAGATACCAAACACAGGAATATTTTTTTTAAGCAAATCACTGATTGCCTGAATTGCATAATCACATGGCTCTGGGTCTCCGGGGCCATTGGAAAGAAATATTCCATCTGGTTTCATTGCAATCACCTCATTTGACGAAGTTTTTGCAGGCACAACCGTTACAGCACAGCCCCGTTCTGCCAACATACGCAAGATATTGCGTTTCACACCAAAGTCATAGGCCACAACCTTAAACCGGAAGTTACCAGGATTAGAGTGCCCAGATTCTAGTGACCATACACCTTCTTTCCAGTCATATGGCTTTGAACACGTTACGCTCTGCGCCAGATCCATTCCGGCTAAACCAGCAAAATCTTGCGCAGCCCGAAGAGCCTGCGCCTCATCAATATCACCTGCCATCACGCATCCTGACTGTGCGCCAAACTCACGGAGGCGACGAGTCAAGCGACGGGTATCGATTCCATAGATAGCAACAATATCATGTCTATTTAGATAATCTGACAAGGACTCTGTTGCCCGCCAGTTCGACATCAAGATGGGTAAGTCACGAATGACCAAACCCGCCGCATGAACACCTGAAGATTCTTCATCTTCACTATTCACCCCAGTATTGCCAATGTGGGGGTATGTCAGCGTGACGATTTGTCGGGCATAGGAAGGATCAGTAAGGATTTCCTGATAACCCGTCATTGAGGTGTTGAATACTACTTCTCCGACACTCATGCCTTCAGCCCCCGCAGAAAAACCGCGAAAAACAGACCCATCAGCAAGCACCAGGATTGCGGGCAGATTGCTGCTGGATTCGTGGCTGGAATGCGTCAAGAGAGGCTCCGAGGGAATAGGACGTGAAAAACGGGAAGGACCTATAGGCGGCCTTTCCCGTAACCTCGTAGTATAGCGAATTAGCAAGCACCCGGCAATGCGTGAAGGCCTGGGTGACTAAATCTTAGGCAAGCCCCAACACGTCCCGCATGTCGTAAAAACCAGCTTGCCGCCCTTGCAAGAAATGCGCAGCACGGATAGCCCCACGCGCAAAGGTGGCTCGACTACTGGCTTTGTGAGTAATTTCCAGGCGCTCGCCTTCACCGGCAAATAAAACAGTATGGTCGCCAACAACATCGCCACCTCGAACTGTTGCAAAGCCGATAGTAGAGGGGTCACGCTCACCGGTCACCCCTTCTCGCCCAAACACTGCACAATCTGCGAGATTGCGTCCGACTGCTTCAGCGGCCACTTCCCCCATTCTTAAGGCAGTGCCAGAAGGTGCATCAATCTTATGGCGATGGTGGGCTTCAATAATTTCGATGTCATAGCCATGTTCCAGAACTTTGGCTGCTTTCGCGATCAAATCCAAGGCCAGATTCACCCCAACACTAAAATTGGGAGCAAATACGATAGGGACTTTTTTTCCCCAAGCGCGTAGCGCTTGTTTTTCCTCATCAGAAAACCCTGTGGTTCCAATTACAGTCGTGCAATCCGTTTCCGCACACACTGCCAAATGCTTCAGGGTTCCTATTGGTCGCGTAAAGTCTATCAATACATCTGATTGCGCAAGCGCAGCTTGAATATTAGAAGTGATCTTAATACCGCTAGACCAACCAAGATAAGCTCCAGCATCTAATCCTAAGGAGGGATTTCCTTCCACCTCCAGTGCTGCACTGAGATGGGATGCGGGATCTGCGCGAAGTACTTCAATCAAAATTTTTCCCATACGGCCTGATGCGCCCGCAATACAGATATTCAGTGGTTTAGCCAATTATCTCAAACCTTGTCTTAACTTAGCGACGCTGGGGACCAGATTGATTCAAACCTGGATCATCTAATTTGGGAAGTGGCACAGGCAAACCAGAGTTGAGTGGCTTCTCCGTTGCATCAGAAGCCCCAACGGGTGCAGCACTCGAGGCCTCTTTTGGTGGAGCTGCTACCAAAGTAACGTCTCCCGTAATGGAAATCAAACGATCTTCCTTAAATAAGCAAGTAAAGCGACGCCATTCCCCAACCTGGCCATTCTTTCGGGTGTAGTAAACATAATCCCAGCGATCGGAGTGCATTACATCTGCGAGTAAGGGCGTTCCCAAGACCAGACTAACTTGGTTACGGGTCATTCCAGCCTTCAGGCGATCAATCATTTTTTGATCAACCGCCGTACCCTGCTGAATATCCAACGTATAAGGTTCTAGGTCTACGTTAGGAATCGAGGCGCCACTGGGCATGGAAGGCATGCTAGGCATGGAAGGCATACTCGGAACACTACATGCTGCCAAGCCTAATAGGGCAGACAAGGTCAGAATGCTCATGCACACGGTGTGCAAAGATTTGTAAATCAAATTAATTTTCATAACTCGAAATCATACCTGAATACCCAGTACCTCATTAGAGCTGAATCTCTTTGTTATTTAGGCCAGCCTATCTGCGATGAGGACAAAGCTCTTTGGTGCATTCTGCATAAAGATGAAGAGAATGGTCGCGAATTAAAAAACCTCGCTCAGCAGCCACTTGTTCTTGTAAGCGTTCGATTTCAGGGTGAAAAAACTCTTCAACGCGATTGCAATTAAGGCATACCAAATGGTCATGATGTTCACCTTCATTGAGCTCGAACACCGCTTTACCGCTTTCAAAATGATGGCGAATGAGCAGACCAGCTTGCTCGAACTGGGTGAGTACTCGATAAACCGTAGCAAGACCTATGTCTAGTCCATCAACAGTAAGGAGCCGATACACCTCCTCAGCACTAAGATGGCGACGCTCAGCTTGGCTCTCAAATAACTGCAACACCCTCAATCTGGGCAATGTTGCTTTAAGACCCCGCGTTTTAAGATCAGGGTTTTTGAGATCAGGGCCTTTCAATTCGGAGTGTTTATGTTCCGAGCCTTTCAAGTGATGAGCGTCGCCCATAGGTTTTAACACCTCTAGGTCTTACTTCAAGACAGATTTGAGTAATGAACCCATTTCAGAGGGATTTCGTGTGACCTTAATGCCACACTCTTCCATCACTGCCAGCTTTTCTTGAGCAGTCCCCTTACCTCCAGAAATGATGGCGCCGGCATGGCCCATTCGTTTACCCGGAGGTGCTGTCACCCCAGCAATAAAGCCAATCACTGGTTTACGCATGTTTGCTTTGATCCATCGAGCGCAATCTTCTTCATCCGATCCACCGATCTCACCCACCATAATGACCGCTTCCGTTGCTGGATCTTCATTAAACAGACGCATTACATCAATGTGCTTCATACCGTTTACAGGGTCACCACCAATCCCCACGCAGCTTGATTGTCCCAAGCCTAATTCTCTGAGTTGACCCACTGCTCCATAGGTCAAGGTACCTGAGCGGGAAACCACGCCAATTGGACCTTTCTTATGAATTTGACCGGGCATGATACCGATTTTAATTTCGTCAGGGGTAATCAGCCCAGGACAGTTTGGCCCAATCAGAAGAGTACGTTTACCCTGCATTTTGTAGCGCGTACGAATCATGTCGCGAACCGGAATCCCTTCAGTGATACAAATCACCAAATCCAGTTCCGCCTCAACTGCCTCATCAATTGCAGCCGCAGCAAATGGAGGCGGCACATAGATAACAGAAACCGTAGCGCCCGTTGCAGCTTTAGCTTCAGCAACAGAATTATAGATAGGGGTTCCTTCAAAATCCTGTCCCCCCTTTCCTGGGGTCACGCCTGCCACAAAACATTCGGCACCGTTTGCATATTCTTTACACATTCGGGTGTGGAATTGGCCTGTTTTACCCGTGATACCCTGGGTCATTACGCGTGAATTTTTATTTATAAGTATCGACATATCACCCCCGTGCCGCCTTCACTACCTTTTCAGCAGCATCAGCCATATTAGACGCGGAAATAATCGGCAGTCCCGACTCCGCAAGGATCTTCTTGCCCAGCTCCACGTTCGTTCCTTCCAAACGTACGACCAAGGGCACACTCAATTTTACTTGGCGTGCGGCTTCCACCACACCTGTCGCGATCACGTCACAACGCATAATCCCGCCGAAGATATTGACCAGAATGGCTTCAACATGAGGATTCGCCAACATCAACTTGAACGCTTCGGTCACTTTCTCTGTCGTGGCACCGCCGCCGACATCCAAGAAGTTTGCTGGGGAACCACCGTACAGCTTGGTGATATCCATGGTGGCCATCGCTAAACCAGCACCATTCACCAGACAACCAATATTTCCATCTAGCGAGATGTAAGACAGATCAAATTTTGAAGCGGCAATTTCAGCAGGATCTTCTTCATCCAAATCACGCAGTGCAGTAATTTCAGGATGGCGATACAGCGCATTGGAATCGAAATTCATTTTGGCATCTAAGGCGACAACGCGACCGTCACCTGTGACTACCATGGGGTTAATTTCTGCCAAGCTTGCATCCGTTTCATCAAAGGCGTGATACAAGCCTTGCAACAACACGCGAGACTGAGCGATCAATTCAGTTGGCACACCAATCTTGGCCGAGACGTCATCGGCCTGGGCATCCGTTAGGCCGGCCATCGGATCAATAAATACGGTGTGGATTTTTTCAGGAGTGTGGGCAGCAACTTCCTCGATATCCATACCGCCTTCGCTACTGGCCATCAGCGCAACGCGCTGCGTTCCGCGATCTACCACCATGCCAATGTAGAGTTCTTTGCGAATATCTGCGCCTTCTTCGATTAGCAAACGGCGCACTTTCTGACCTTCTGGGCTGGTTTGGTGCGTGATGAGTTGCATACCCATGATTTGGTTTACGAAGGTGGCAAACTCCTGAGCATTCTTTGCAACCTTGACTCCCCCCCCTTTACCGCGGCCGCCCGCGTGAATCTGGGCTTTCACTACCGCCACCGAACCACCCAGTGTTTCGTAGGCTTTTAAAGCCTCTTCCACAGAAAAGCAGGGAATGCCTCGGGGCGTGACCACCCCAAATTTGCGAAGTAATTCCTTCGCCTGATATTCATGAATTTTCATCTTTATTATTCTCGTAGATAGCACGAACCCGTAATTTTAACGGAAGCAGGCATCATTCGGCGTGTATTTGGTATTTTTTATACAAGCGCCAGAAAATCCTGTGCATTCGATGCGCTTAGGCTTTCTTAAACCAAGCAGGGTAATAGTGCTGGACAACCGGCCCCTCTAGACGCAAGGCATGGCATCGATCTAGGTGTGTGGGCTGCAGCTTGCTTACGTCTTCGTTTATTTCGCTTGCAAGTGTTTGAAATGCAGCCGTAGCCAAAGCTGATACCATTTCAGTCAAATGGGCACATCCTCTTGTTCCACCCAACACTTTTCTCACTGCATTGGTAAACCCTGGAGCGATCCGCAAGCCAATCAATTTTTTGTACTCTGGGGTGATGGTTTCGCATTGCCCTGCGTAAGGGCGAGCCGACATTACAGCCTCTGCATCAATAATCGTTAAGGCGGAATCTATCGTGATACGCATTCGCATATCATGAACAGGAACCCCAGCGGGATGCACCCGCGTGACGTGACCAAAATCGTAGTCTTTAATATCAGTCAGGTGCCCTTCAATGTCCCACAAACCGTCTTCCCGCTTAAATCCCTGCAAAGAAATCAGGCGCTGATGTAAGCGTTGCCTGGGCTGAGCAGTAGGCAAGAGCACGTCAACAGTCATACTAATTCCTCCAGAAACTCAGGTCAGTACTCCCAGGGAAAAGGCTATTGGCAGCAGAAATCATCTCTGCACTTATTTTTAATTTGATGGCCGTGTTTGCCAAATACGACCTAATCCAATCCCTAGTAGCGCCGCGCAAAATAGAGGCGCTAAAACACCTTGGTAATGAAAAGGAATAGCGATTTGATCAAGTAACGCATCACTTACAATGAGTTCACCCGCCACCCAACCCAAGAGTCCTGCCCCACCAGCCACTAACATCGGCCACTTATCGAGTAATCGTGCAAGCATATCGCTACCTAATGCAACAAAAGTAAAACTCAACGCTATCCCTGTGAGCATTAAGGTCAAGTCACCACCAGCAGCGGCAGCAACTGCGAGAATATTGTCAGCGCTCATAATGGCATCGGCGATAATGACTTGACGGACTGCTCGCATAAGGGTGTTGGGGGAATTAGAGTGCGTGGAGTCATCGTCGTGAGGTTCCGTCATATTCCATCCCAACCATAACAGCGTGACCCCTCCAATAAGATGCAAACCCGGAATTTCAAGCAAGCGCCATACCCCCAAACACAGGATGACGCGCATGATCACGGCGCCCATCACTCCAATCATGATTCCCGTGCGCCGCTGATCCTTAGGTAAACCTCGGGTCGCAATGGCGATGACAAGGGCATTGTCTCCACTCAAGAGAAGGTTTACACCTATAATTTGGACAAGGATGTTGCTATTACTAAGAAACCAATCGAGCGTCATATACTCTCACTGTTATGATTCATAAATTACGCGATAGATCGTCAAGCAATTCGAAGGGATTAAGCCCCAAATAAATACACTCCCACAATAGGGGTTGAGGGGTAACAACACTGTTTTTATTGGGGGGAATCACTCTGAAGCGTGCCATTCTGAACTGGATTGTGATGATCGTTGCGGTAATCGGGCTAGCGCTCGGTTGGAGCGGTGCAGTCATGGCAGCGCAACCCAAAGCCATAGACCCCATTATTACCGCGCATGAAGCGTACATCAATCACGACATTTCAGCACTAGAAAAACTTGAGGGTCGCACTTCTCATCATTTGCTGTCTGGTTATGTTGAGTTTTGGTTGATGGAAGCCCGGCTTGGTAATGCCTTGCGACTCATTCCCGCTTCCGACTTACATCGTTTTATGGCTAAAGAAAACGGCCCTTTGGGAGAGCAACTGCAACAAGATTGGATCAAAGCCGCAATTCAGCAACAGGATTGGTCTGCTGTATTAAGTGAAATGCCCACTTACTCTGGCAATGACCCTGAATTGATATGTGGACTTCGCTCTGCACATCAAGCTCAAGGAGAAACCGATACTCTGCAAGATATCAAAGCCTTGTGGTTCACTGGCAAATCTATGCCCGCCTCTTGCGACCCACTGTTTGCCAGATTACTTTCTGATGGGCGCCTCAGTTCCGATGATGTATTCCTTCGATTTCAATTAGCGCTCAATGCAGACAATCTTTCGCTAGCCAAAAACCTCAACCGCCAACTTGCACAATCTGACACGGCATTATCCGATGAGAGTTTTAATTCAGTGGCATCTGAACCTAATAAATGGTTCAAACAAAATCTTCATCATGCAGTAAATCGCACTGATCGCGCCTTAATAGTCTATGCAATTAATCAAATAGCTCGCGCTGATCTGATCTTAGCAAATAACCTATGGGATCAATTACCAAGCGACTTCAATTCTGGAACACGCGCTCGGGGCTGGGCCAAGATTGGCATGCAAGCCTCTCTTAAACTCGACCCTTTTGCCATCACAGCTTTTAGACGAAGCCGTGAAGCCCCTCCTACCGACACAGAACTTGAATGGTGGGTGCGTTCGGCGCTCCGAGCTGGCTACTGGGATGATGTATTGCTGGCCACAGGAATGATGTCAGATACGGCAATGAATCTACCCGCTTGGCGTTATTGGCGAGCGAGAGCATTAAAGATTGCAGGTCGTCGCGATGAAGCTCAGACAATATTTATATCCATCAGCAAAGAACATGATTTTTATGGCCAGCTAGCCAGAGAAGAAATTGGAACCCCTCTGATTCTACCCAATGCGCTCATTTTAACCGAGGAAAACCTCGGTGCTTTGCGCTCCAAACCTGGCATTCAACGCGCTATTGCCTTATCTAAATTAGGACTACAAAAGGAGGCGGTAAGAGAATGGAATTTTGCAATTAGGGATCTTAAAGATCAGCAATTACTTGCCGCAGCTGAATTAGCCAGACAGTCTGGATGGTATGACCGCATGATCGCTAGTGGAGAACGCGCAGGCCCCGAAAGTGATGCCAGCTTTCGTTATCCCATGCCTTTTAAGGATATGGTGCATAGTCACAGCCAAACTCAAGGGTTGGATGAGGCATGGATATATGGTTTGATGCGACAGGAAAGTCGTTTTCTAGCAGAGGCCCGATCGAGAGTAGGTGCATCGGGTCTTATGCAAATAATGCCAGCCACCGCCCGCTGGATTGCTAATAAATTAGGAGAAAGGAACTTCAAGGTCTCTCACGTTGAAGACGCGGAAACCAATATAAAATTTGGTAGTTTTTATTTGCGCCATATCTTAGATGACTTGGGTCATCCTGTATTGGCGACAGCAGGTTACAACGCGGGTCCAACTCGGGTTCGCAGATGGCTAGAAACCCATCCTCTAGAAGGCGCCATTTTTTGTGAATCCATTCCAATCAACGAAACACGAGACTATGTTAAAAAAGTCATGGCAAATGCCACCATGTACAGCGCGCGATTAGGACAACCCACTAAAACCTTAAAAGCGCGTCTTGGCACCATTCAAGCGCTTGGTGGCTTAAAAGCCGCTGATAAAGAAGAGGTGATTTTAGATAATTTACCGGCCCCGACATCGCTTGCTGTTCCCCGATTTCTGAATGACTCAGTGAGTTCAAAATGACTGTATTGACAATTTTTCCTCCTAAGTCCATTGCTTTGCTGGGCGGCAGTGGATTTTTGGGCCGCGCCATAGCCCGTCAACTGGCTCAAGCCGGTTATCAAGTTAAAATCCTGACGCGCAGCGCACATCGCGCGCAGGCGCTAACGGTCTTACCCCAAGTACAAGTCATCGAAATAGGACCGGAATCCGCTTCACTTTCAGAAGCACTACTAGGCTGTTCTGCAGCAGTCAATTTAGTAGGTATCTTGCATGAATCGGGTTCAGCACAGTTCGATGAGGTGCATCTGGGTTTAGCTCAGAAATTGATCTCTGCTTGCACATCGGCGGGAGTGCACCGATTGATTCACATCGGTGCAATCGGCACAGACGCCAATGCACCCAGTCGCTATTTGCGCTCCAAGGCCGCTTCTGAGGAAGCAATTCATGCTTCAAAATTGGATTGGACTATCCTGCGCCCATCGGTGATATTTGGGCAGGAAGATCAATTCCTTAATTTGTTTGCTGATCTTGCCAAGGTAGCACCTATTCTTCCCTTGGCGTGTCCCAACGCTCAGTTCCAGCCCATACATGTTGAAGATGTCGCTCATGCGGTGGTGCGCTGCTTGACTCTTCCTGAGACCGCAGGAAAAACGCTAGAGCTTTGCGGCCCCAAAATATACACCCTGCTTCAACTCATTAAACATGTTGAAGAATGGATTGGGATTCGTCCGCCCATTTTAGGACTCAGCCTAGGATTGTCGATGCTTCAAGCCACGCTGATGGGTATGTTGCCCATTAAACTCATTACTCGGGATAACGTTCGTTCTATGCAGGTCCCGAATATTGCCAGCGGCCCCTTTCCGAGTATTTTGGGGTTTCATCCCGCCGCGATGGAAACCATCGTTCCCGCCTATTTATTCCCTCAGTTGGGGCGCGCTCGCTATGGCCAGATGAGACGTTTTGCCGGCCGATAAAGTTTGAAAAAAGTTGATCTAATTAAGGTTTAAGAATGAAGATTTACGAAGTAGGCGGAGCGGTGCGTGATCGCTTGCTTGGACGCCCCGTAGTGGACCGCGACTGGGTCGTAGTGGGCAGCACACCAACTGAAATGGCGTCACTGGGTTTTAAGCCGGTTGGTAGAGATTTCCCCGTTTTTTTGCATCCAGAAACCCATGAGGAATATGCTTTAGCGCGAACTGAACGCAAAGTTGCTCCCGGTTATCATGGCTTTACTTTTCATACCAGTCCCGATGTTTCCTTAGAAGAAGATTTGCGCCGACGTGACCTCACCATTAACGCGATGGCTAGCGGCGTAGATGGAAAAATCATCGATCCTTATGGTGGTCAGAACGATCTTAAAGCAGGGATACTGCGTCACGTCAGCGATGCATTTGCTGAAGACCCCGTGCGAATCTTGCGCTTAGCGCGCTTTGCTGCGCGCTTTCGCTTTAGCATCGCCCCAGAAACCATGGCTTTAATGAGTGAGATGGTTGAGGCAGGCGAGGTTTCTTCATTAGTGCCAGAACGTGTATGGCAAGAATTCTCTAAAGGCTTAATGGAGCAACACCCCATTCTTTTTTTTGAAGCCTTAAATGATTGCGGGGCACTCACTATTTGTTTACCAGGTTGTGATGGGTTTGCTTCAAATGAGAATACAGCAACCCCGAGCCTACAGCGTGCAGCCAATCTGCAACTGGGTTTACCGGCCCGTATAGCGATTTTGGCGCTTTGTGAATCTGCGATGCTACCTTTATCTACCCACCTAAAATGGCCCTCTGCCTTGCAGGATCTAACGCGACTTTGCGTAGAGGGACGCTCCTTACTCTTACGAGAAGATTGGCCTTTAGAGTCATCAGCCCAATTGCTGGAACTATTTGAACTGGCCGATGCCTTCCGACGCCCACAGCGTTTGGAAGAGGCATTAACAGGGATGGTATGTGTTCTTCCCGAGCGCATAGGCAAGAAACTAATGGTGACTATCTTGCAGGGACTTCGTGCTGCAAAAGCGGTAGATGCGGGTCACATTGCAGGTGAAACATCCGACCGCTCGCAAATCCCTATCTTAGTTCGTGCTGCTCGTGAAACTGCACTACGCCGAGTGCTTTATGAGTTTTCTTCACAATGCACTTAAAGGCCTAGTTGTTGCTCAACACGCTTTTGCGAAGCGCATGAGAATTCCTGATCTTGTTGAGCAACCATACCCCTACTTGCAATGATCACTTTAAAGAGTTCGCCCATCTCAGCAGGGCTAAGTAGCTTTTGAAGTGCAGTTGTTTCCTTAAGCCAAGCAACTGAACCAGGCTCTAATCCTGTTGAAATAGCTTCTAACACTCCTGCCCCAAGCAGAAACGCTGCTTGTGTTTGATAACGATCAAGATGAAGCCCTTGCTCGCTGAGTGCCCTAGCAATTGCCGTGAAATCGACGTGCGCAGTCACGTCCTGCAAGCCAGGGTATAAGAAAGGATCGTCGTGGGCATGATGACGGTAGTGGCACATCAAGGTGCCATTGCGCCGCTGAGGGTGATAAAACTCCCTAGCGGGAAATCCGTAATCAATTAGGATAATTTGGCCTTCTTCTAACCTATCTCCCAGCGATCGACACCACGCCTCGGCAGGCAAACCCAGTTCAAAGACGGTACCGGGTTCAAGAGCTCGGTCCTTATCTTTTGGTAAATGTTTTAAGGCCAATAGATTCAACTGCTGGGAACAAGGGCGATCCAGCCAGGTGAAATGTACTTCATCCGAATGCATTGCTACACCGCGCTCGAGATAAACACCCTTTTGCTCTGTGGTCACCATCAGATGCACAGGCATGGCATCCAAGACTTCGTTCGCAATCACAATGCCTCTAAATTTTTCTGGCATTGTATGCACCCATTCCACTCGCTCAACGAGAGAAGGGATGCATTGCGTAAGATGACTGAGCTGAATAGCTTGCAGACTGGGGCTTGGTTCTAGAATCAAATAATGATCGGGTAAGGCATCACATTTTTGTAACTCTTGAAGCATGCTCGCCGCCAAGCGACCTGTCCCCGCCCCGGGCTCTAGAATGCATCCGCCAGAAATAGACTGAAGACTTGGTGCCACACATTGCGCTATAGCCTTTCCAAATAAAGGGCTTAATTCAGGAGCAGTGATGAAGTCGCCTTCACTTCCAAACTTGGCTGCGCCTGCAGCGTAATACCCTAACCCTGGCGCATACAATAAACCTTGCATAAACTCAGCGAAAGAGATCCATGCTGATTGAGATTGAATATTTTGCTTAAGATATTCAACAAGCTTTGCACTGTGGGCTAAGGCTTCTTTATCAGGAATGGGCAATGAAGTTGTAAGAGCAGTCATGCGAGAATCCGGGTTAAGCTAACAATTCTTTTGCTGGGGAACCTCATAGGCAATACAAGGTTCCTAGTTCACTCAGGCTATAGGGCTTACGATGCAAAGAAACGAAGTGGTATTGGTGACGGGTGGCGCAAAACGCGTAGGTGCCGTCATCAGCCGACGTCTTCACGGTGAGGGCAAACACGTTGTGGTGCATTATCACCGCTCAGCCGAGTCAGCGGAAGCTTTGGTGCGCGATCTCAACGCGCAAAGACCACATAGCGCCGCTTGTATTGGCGGCGATTTACTCGATACCGCAGGTCTCGATGATTTAGCTGCTCGCGCCATAGCTTGCTTTGGTCGCATCGACGGCTTAATCAATAATGCTTCAAGCTTTCATCCTGCAACGTTAGGACAAATCGACGAAGCGCATTGGATTGATCTGATTGGTACTAATCTCAAAGCCCCTTTGTTTCTGACTCAGGCCTTAGCATCGCAACTTCGCCTTAATAAAGGTTTTGTCATTAACATCACCGATATTCATGCTGAACGGCCATTAAGAGATTATCTGGTTTATACCGTGGCTAAAGCGGGGCTAGCAGGACTGACTCGCTCACTGGCACTCGAACTCAGCCCGGATGTCCGCGTCAATGCTGTGGCTCCAGGCCCCGTGTTGTGGCCCGACGAGAGCGAGATTGATACCTTTAATGCCGCCGAGCGTAGTCGTATCGTTGCCCAAACCATGCTCAAACGTGCTGGCACCCCAGAAGATGTGGCGGATGCTGTCTGCTTTCTGGCTTGCCATGCGCCTTACGTCACCGGCCACATTCTTCCAGTTGACGGCGGAAGGCACGC
>CAIVHB010000145.1 GCA_903905585.1 uncultured Ferrovum sp.
AAATTACCTAACCAGAATGGTAAAGTATTAAAATGTATATTGATTTCTAAAATGCTAAGATATCAATTTTCGCACGATTCAATCTTAGATTTCTTAACTAAGGGAATGTCAGCATTAGATATTGAATCCTCCTTAATATTAGCTGACCATCGTATGAGGATGAAATGCTTTTATTTGATTTGTGCGCGCTATTTGTAGGGTACGCGTTAATAAGGTGGGCTGATGATTGCACAGAAAAGAATTCTGTAAATCATAAAGCGCAAAATTTACATCTAAGCACAGACCCCCAATTAGCACCCGAAATGCCCCAATTTAAAGGACTTCAAGATGAGCCACGATCTAGATGATTCAACAGGTAAACCTGCTATGGCTTATGTTGGTGAGGAACCTTGGCACGGCCTCGGTGAGAAACTACCACCCGGGCAATCTATAGATACATGGCTAGAAGCCGCTCGGCTCAACTGGCGCATTCAGACACTGCCGGTACATTACCAGTTTCAGGGGCGCGACCGTATCATGCCCGACCGCTTCGTTCTCGCGCGTGATGACACTGGGGCAGCGCTTTCCATTGTGTCAACTGATTATCAAGTTGTTCAGCCAAGTGAGGTTCTTGAGTTCTATCGTGATCTTGTAGAGGATCGGGGCTACACACTGGAAACTGCCGGTGCTCTAGATGGTGGCCGAAAGGTTTGGGCACTGGCGAATACTGGCATGGTAAAAGATGTTGCAGGCGACCCGGCGGATAGATTGGGCGCCTATGTCCTACTGGCAACTTCGTGCGATAAGTCGCTTGCGACAACAGCCACTTTTACTAGTATTCGTGTGGTATGCCAGAACACACTTTGTTTTGCTTATAAAGACATGAAGGGGCAGAACCGCCGTAATATGAAGGTTGATCACACGAAGAAATTCGATGCAAACTCAATCAAAGAGCAACTTGGTTTGATAGACACAGCCTGGGATTGTTTCCTGGACCAGATTAACCCGCTGACCGGATATCAGCTCAAGAATCAATCTGCTAAGAAATTTTTTGAAAGCCTGTACCTTACTGATAAGGAGATGGAAGAAGGCAAGCTGCCCGCAAATGCGAGGCACAAGGAGATCAACCAGATTGAGTCCTTGTTTCTCTCCGCGCCAGGGCAAAGCGGTGCTAAGTCTCAAGAAACGCTTTGGGGCGCTGTGAATGCTGTTACCTACTACGTTGATCACGTTCGTTCAACAAAATCTATTGAGCGAATGGATAGTGCTTGGTTTGGTAGTGGCGCATCATTAAAAGAAAAGGCATGGGATAGAGCACAGGAACTTATTGCAGCCTCGCATCAATAAAAATTTACCTACCGCAGCAACTATTTTGTACTGACAAGCGATAACTACGATTTCACTGAACTGGGCTCAAGTGATCTTAAAATATGTTCGTAGTCTATTGGCAGGCTTTTACAAGTTCTGGCCTTTCATTTAAGTTTATTAATTACATCTTTGATTCCATCAATTTTTCCAATATCCAGCATTGCTGTAGATGCCTTGCTCGAATTTGCGAGCGTCGAAAAATATTCCTTCAGGCTGCTCCCCGACCCAAGGCCCATGTAGTTTTGAAAGCAGTTCAAAATCATTGCGCCTAAGAGAAATTTCACAATCTTTTTTAGAGTCAAATTGCAGTGAGTCAATGATCGCTATATATCCACTTTCTTGTCTCAAATGTATGAAGGGGTTAGGATGTTCTCCGCCG
>CAIVHB010000146.1 GCA_903905585.1 uncultured Ferrovum sp.
AATTTTAAAGCGGGTGAAGTGAAGATTCTTGTTGCAACGGACATTGCTGCGCGCGGACTTGATGTAGAAGACCTGCCCTATGTATTCAATTATGATTTACCGCATGTCGCTGAAGACTATGTGCATCGTATTGGTAGAACCGGTCGAGCGGGGAGTACGGGTCATGCCTTCTCATTCGTTGCGCCCGATGAAGAGCGCAACTTGCGTGAGATTGAAAAGCTGATTAAAACTAAAATTAATGTAGTGGAGTTGCCGCAATTTCAATCTGCCTTTTCAGAGCGTGAAAGGCCTTCGCCACGTTCAAGCGCATCTAGCTCAAGTCCTGACAGAACGCACGCTGATACCGATAGATCGCCGCGGCGTGAATCAAGCAACTCAAGAAGTCGCCCTCGTATGGAGGATATCGATCCAATGGCGGGTGTGGTGTTGTCAGCGCCCAGCCCATCCTCTAGGACCGGCGAAACCGCTCGCACTTCTTCTCAAAGCTCGACCTCGCAACGCCCTGGGCGACGCGTCGCAGAAGTCCCCGCCTTGCTGCGTGGGTTCATGAAAGCGCCTTCTTAGCAACGATGTTGCGTTGCATGCTTCGGAAAGCATCCGATGCTTGTTGTTGGGCGTTGACGCTATCTCTTAGCTTGATGTGTTTGAGTCAATTTGCATTGGCTGAAGATGCAGTGCCTAAAGATGCAGGGTCTAAAGATAAAGAGTCACTTTTTCGATCGCAATGGATTCATGTGCCATCGGTGGATGATAGTCGCGACTTTTATCTCGATCGCAGTTCAGTTCGTGTGGTAGAGGGGGATGTAGAAGCTTGGGACGTGGTGGTCTACAAACAGGCTAAGCAAATTGATTCGGCAAGTGGTCAATTCATAAAACAGAAACGCACCTACCGGCGCTCGAGTTGCACGCGAAATGATCAGGCCTTACTGAAGGGTTCTACTTTTGATTCGGATGGCAAGCTCATCGAGTTAGTGGTCCAACCCTTTGAACGCGCACCTAAGGTTCTCATTCCTTACGGATCGATTGCTTGGTCGCAGTTAGTCATGATCTGCGAAATAGCAGGCTTAGCTTCGCCTCAATTGCCAGGCAATGGCCTGAGAACGCCTGCTTCTGGATCAGATTGATTACGATTCATCCAACCCAGCCCGTCTTCAGTTCGGCCAGCAGGCCGATATTCACATCCCACAAATCCTTCGTATCCCCTATCCTTCAGTATCTGAAGTAGCCAAGGATAATGGAGTTCTCCATGATCCGGCTCATGTCTTCCGGGCACGCCTGCAATCTGAACATGGCCTATTAAATGCATCCATTCTTTGAGTCGTGTGGTCACATCACCTTCGGTAATTTGTACATGGTACATATCAAACTGCAACTTAAGATTGGGTTCGCCTACTTCAGTGATGATTTGCCCAGCTTGGCTACAGGTGCGTAAAAAATAGCCCGGCATGTCTCGGGGATTAAGAGGTTCAATGAGTATTGTGATGCCATGTTCGGCAGCACTTTGAGCGGTTTTGCGCAAGTTATCGATATAAGTTCTTCGCATTGCTGCTAAGTCCTCGCCTGAGCGAATGCTTCCGGCCATCACATGTAATCGCTTCACTTTTAGCAATTGAGCATATTGCAAAGCCATGCCGACTGTGGCTTGAAACTCACCGCGACGTTCTGGGTAAATAGAGAGACCTCGCTCTCCCGCATCCCAATCCCCCGGAGGCAGATTGAACAAAGCTAATTCGAGTTGGTTTTCCTCAAGTCGCTTCACGATTTCGTGCGCAGGATAGGCATAAGGAAATAAGAACTCCACAGCTTCAAAGCCGGATTGTTTTGCAGCAGCAAAGCGATCCAGAAAATCATATTCCTGAAACATCAAGGAGAGGTTGGCTGCAAAACGAGACATAGAAAAGATCCTTTGATTAGGCGCGCTGGGCATTCGGTGGGCAGGGCAGGCGATTTCATCGATGAGGCATGCTACCATTTAGTCATGGGATCCGTAGACCAACTGCCAACCGTATCAGATTCAGATTTGCTGCTTGCTTTGCAAAAGGTGCTGCCTGACTCAGCCATACTTACTGAGGTACAGGCGCTGCGACCTTATGAAAGTGACGGGCTGAATTCATACCGAGAAATGCCGCGAATCGTGGTGTTACCTGCCAATGAAACAGAAGTTCAAGGGGTATTAAAGGTCTGCCATGATCTGGGTGTCCCTGTTGTGCCCCGTGGTCAGGGTACGGGTTTGTCGGGTGGGGCGCTTCCGCATAAAGAGGGAGTGCTCATGTCCCTTGCGCGATTGAACCGCATTATTGAAATCAATCGTTTTGCTCGCACTGCGCGCGTTCAGCCTGGAGTACGTAACCTTGCTATTTCTGAGGCCGCTGCGCCTTATGGTTTGTATTATGCCCCTGATCCGTCTAGTCAGATTGCATGCAGCATAGGCGGTAACGTCGCCGAGAACTCGGGCGGTGTGCATTGTTTGAAATACGGACTAACGGTACATAATCTATTGCGCCTTCGCGCTTATTTAATGGATGGCACCGTTTTCGAAGCTGGATCTGCAGGGCCGGATGCAGCGGGTTTTGATTTGATGGCCCTGCTTACCGGAAGCGAGGGGCTCCTCGCCGTAGTCACCGAAATTACTGTTCGCTTATTGCCTAAACCGCGCAAAGCGCAAGCCTTGCTGGCGAGCTTTGATGACGTAGAAAAAGCGGGACAGGCCGTAGCCGATATTATTGCTGCAGGCATCATTCCTGCAGGCTTAGAAATGATGGACGGTCCAGCTACCCGAGCGGCTGAGGCATTTGTACACGCCAATTACCCTGCCGATGCAGAGGCCTTGCTGATTTGCGAATCAGATGGCACCGAGGAAGAAGTGGCCGATGAGATTGAGCGCATGCGCAAGGTGCTGGAGCACGCCGGAGCAACTGAGATTCGTTATTCCAGCGATGAAGCAGAGCGACTAAAATTTTGGGCAGGACGCAAAGCCGCTTTCCCTGCTGTAGGTCGTCTCGCGCCTGATTATTACTGTATCGATGGCACGATTCCTCGCCGCACTTTGGGAGGAGTCTTGCGCTGGATGTATGCCCGTTCGAAAGAAATCAAGATTGAGGTAGTGAACGTTTTTCATGCAGGGGACGGTAACCTGCATCCTCTATTGTTGTTCGATGCTTCACTGCCTGGTGATTTTGAAAGAACAGAAGTGTTTGCCAATGAGATTTTGGCGAAGTGCGTGGAAGTGGGGGGCACCATCACCGGTGAACATGGAGTGGGTGTTGAAAAAATTGATGCCATGTGCGTGCAGTTTGCTTCTGATGAACTTGAAACTTTTCATGGATTGAAGCGCGCATTTGATCCTTCAGGGTTGCTGAATCCAGGTAAGGCTGTTCCTGCTTTGCATCGTTGCGCGGAGCTTGGCCGGATGCATGTTCATCATGGCGAACTTCCTCATCCAGAGTTACCTCGTTTCTGATTGATGGAATCTTTTCGAGACATACTAGATGAAGCGCGGGCAGATCTTGCTCGACGGGTTGTTGAAGCCGCTGAAGCTAAAAAAACGTTACGCATAATGGGAGGGGGAACGCACGCCAGCTTGGCGGCTTCATCCCTTGGTGATCCTTTAGACTTATCCGCGCTTTCGGGGGTGATTGCTTATGAGCCCAGTGAGCTCGTCATTACAGTGGGGGCCGCGACGCCGATTGCCACGGTGCAGGCAACGCTTGCTGAGCAGCAACAGATGTTAGCGTTTGAGCCTTTTCTTGGCGGCGGGCGCTCAACAGTAGGGGGCGTAGTGGCAGCCCAACGTGGCGGTCCTCGGCGCTGGCTATCTGGGGCGGTTCGTGATCATCTCTTAGGCTTACGCCTCATCGATGGGATGGGGCGACAACTTTCTTTTGGTGGCCAGGTGATCAAAAATGTCGCAGGCTTTGATGTGACGCGTTTGCAAGCAGGAGCTTGGGGGGCGTTGGGCGTCATTACCGAGGTGAGCTTTAAAGTACTGCCCTTGCCGTCACAAGAGCGTACCTTACAATTCGAAATGGATCAGGGGCAGGCAATTCAAGAGATCAATCGATGGGCCGGTAAACCGTTGCCGCTTTCCGCGAGTAGCTGGGACCAAGGTATTTTACGCGTGAGGCTGTCTGGTGTATCGGCAGCGATTGAATTGGCCTGCCAAACCATGGGTGGAGATCAACTGCCTGAGCGGGCTGCACAGTATCATTGGGAAAGCCTCAGAGAGCGCTCCCATCCTTTCTTTGATGCTGGAGGCACCCTATGGAGGCTCTCGCTGCCACCCACCACCCCTTCTTTGGATGTGCCGGGTGCAACGTTGTGGGAGTGGGGCGGGGGGCAGCGTTGGTTGCGCAGCGAAGCGCCCGCAGACTTGATTCGACAGCAAGTGGATGATTTAGGAGGGCATGCGTTCAGAATGCATGGTGCTGATTCTAGTGTGCCTGTTTTTCATCCACTGACGCCTGTAATGCGTGTTTTGCACCAAAACTTAAAAAATACTTTTGACCCTTTGGGGATTCTTAACCCCGGTACCCCTGACTTTTTCTAGATTCTATGTACGCAGCCATTGACCCCGCTCTTCGTCAAACCCCTGAAGCACAGGAGGCTGAATCAATTTTGCGCGCCTGTGTACATTGTGGTTTTTGCTTGGCAACCTGCCCTACCTATCAAGTCACAGGCGATGAATTAGATAGTCCACGTGGCCGCATCTATTTGATGAAGTCCTTGTTTGAAGGGAAAGAACCTGGTCAGCGAACACAGTACCACCTTGATCGTTGCCTGACTTGTCGAGCTTGCGAATCCACCTGCCCTTCAGGTGTGCGCTATGGTCGTTTAGTGGATGCGGGTCGCAGTTTGCTAGAGCAACGCTTTCCGCGTCCTATTGCAGGTCGCACGATGCGTGCCTGGATTCGTTTGAGTTTGGGTAAAGCATCATTTTTTGAGGCGGCACTGAACATTGGAAGAGCTTTGAAAGGTTTATTGCCTTCTTCTTTGGCATCGCATATTCCTGATGCTCGGCCTGCTGGGGTTTGGCCGCCTGCAAGACATGCGCGCCGAATGATTGTATTGGGTGGATGTGTACAACCTGCTCTCGACCCGGGTACTAATGCGGCTGCTGCACGCGTTCTTGATCGGCTGGGGATTAGCTTGGTACACGTTTCGCGGGCTGGGTGCTGTGGTGCGCTGCCTCATCACACGGGTGATCATGATGGAGCGCTGGTTGCCATGCGCAGGAATATTGATGCTTGGTGGCCGCATATTGAAGCAGGTGCAGAGGCCATTATGGCGACCGCCAGTGGTTGTGGGTCTGAACTGAAAGATTATGGTCATCAATTACGAAATGATCCGGTCTATGCGGAGCGAGCAAGACAGGTCAGCGAGCTTGTCAAAGACCTGTCAGAGATTTTGGCACCATTGAGTGAGAAAATTGTTGCGTTGATGCCCTCAATTCGGCGCCCTGTTGGAAAGTCTGCTCGGATTAGTTATCACCCGCCCTGTTCGCTTCAACATGGGCAACAGGTAAGAGGTAAGGCAGAAGCCGTTTTAACAGCTTGTGGTTTTGACTTGCAGCCTTTTGCAGAAAGTCATTTATGTTGTGGCAGTGCGGGAACCTATTCCTTGCTGCAACCCGAGCTTTCGCAGCAACTTAAAACCCGCAAGTTGGGTCATCTGCTAGGTACCTCCCCTACCATGATTGCTACTTCTAATATTGGCTGCCAGACGCATTTGCAGTCAGGAACGGCGGTGCCTGTAAGGCATTGGATCACTTTAGTGGATCATCTTTTGCACGGATGAAATGAAGTAAGGGAGGGTAATGAATGACCCTCCCTCGTTTTTGCTTTACTCGCCTTATACAGAAGCGGCTCTGGCAATGGACTTATTTCTGGGCAGGCTCTGTGCCTTCAAAAGTGATATCAACGCGCCGATTTAATTGACGCCCTTCAGCTGTTTTATTGGTGGCGATTGGGTCAAGTTTTCCTCTCCCTTCCGTCACGATCATGTCAGCTTGAACACCTTTGGAGAGCATAAACATTTTGACAGAATGGGCGCGGCGCTCTGATAACTTTTGGTTGTAGGGGATAGTTCCAACGCTATCGGTATGGCCTACGACTAGGATACGCTCTACGGTCAACGGCCCACCCTCTATCAAGGTTTTACCTAGCGCATCTTCAATTGCCTTCATCCCAGCAGGACGAAGTTTTGATTTGTCGAAATCAAATAAAGCATCTGCGCTGAGGCTCATATGGATCGGAGCGGCAGGGACAGCTGCAACGACTTCTGGCTCTGCTTGTTTCGGTTCTGGGGGGGCTGCTTCAGAGACGGGGGCGGGGGCTTCTGCAACTGCAGGTTCAGTGTGTTGCATACAGTCAGCACTGGGTTTGAAATCAGGAACGGGACCGGACATCCAGCATTCACCATAGTTATTTTTCACAGGAATACCAAAGCCCGAGCTCAGATAACCTGGAGCCACATGCTCAGTGGACTCAGATGCCATTGTCAGGTTCGTGGTGACGAGCATGAGCATGGCGCTTGTTGTTACACTTAAATAATTAAGCTGTTTCATGGAAAACACTCCCTAAATTTCAGCGAAAATGGATTTCAGCCTCATCGGCCTTGAAGAATTTCGGGCAAGCATAACCGAAAAGCCATTTCATTATCTCACTGATTATAGATAACACTCTGTTCGCTAGCTGACTTTGGGGCTCAGTCTAAGTTGGACTGTTAAGATTCTGGTGCTGTCACGATCACTGCATTTCCAATGTATTTTGCTTTGAGGTGGAACTCTGAAACTACGCTATCGATTAATTGTGGTAGAGAGGTTCCGTACTTGACATAAGCTGCATGAATGACAAAATCATCGAAATGATCCCATTGCAATCGCCAACCTTGCGTCTCTAAAAAGATCCGAAGGGCTTGAGACAAGGGTTCACGATCATGCGCTTGAAAAATAAGTGTATGGCGTCCTTGGTCTAAAAAAGACTGAGCATGCAATGATGGGTCTATCGAACTTGGTCTGGATGGTTCAGGCTTCTTCTCTTGATCTTTTTGAATCATTTGCTGAGAAGAAAAGAGCGAACCTAAAGTTTGGGTAATACTGGAGAGCCCTTTGGGCTGCTTCATGCTTTGATTGACCAAGACAGCGTGATGTGTACTCAGATTGAGATGAAGTCTAGCCGTGAGTGTGTGAATCACAATATAGGGTGATTGAATTTCAGGCGTGATTGGGGTTGCAAGAGGGTTTCCCTGCCCATCATCTAAATAAAAATTTGGGAGATCGGGTTGGTGATTGAATTGTAAAAAAATCATCGTCCCATCATCAAAGATCTGACTCGGTGCAATATCAGGATCACCCTCTAGTACATAAGAAAAATTAAATTTTGAGCTGGGTGAAGGGGTTCCTGCTGAACTCCAAGGTGGGAGCATGAGCAAAAAAACTGAGATCAAAAATCTAGACATTAGCGTGTTCATGGTGGTGTCTCGTTATCTAATTCATTCATCGCTGCGATCACTTTTCTTAAGTAGGGAATACCAAGCTTTGGGTTTGCGCTGTGATAGCGAGCGATGGCACTGGGAAGGTGCCCCGTTAATTCCCACTGCTCTCGTAAAATTGTCTCTGCCACGCGCTGATTTATTTTTGGGTCGAGAGCATCCCAAGTACTTTTAAAGCGATGATGGTGATAGTGCCAATTTACTTGCATCAATCCAATATCAAAGTTATCAATTTGATGATGCGTTAATCTTTGTGCTGCATTCCATGCAGATTCTCGATCAATAAAAAAATAGGGTTTTCCCGCGACGTTGAGGGTCCATGGCCATGGATAGTTGCCATGTCGCGACTCCACCATGGCGATACCATGAAGAATCCAATTCAAGGCCTTTTTATCTTCTGGCTGACGCGTTTGAATAACGTTGGCCAGCAAAGTAGGCACTTGCTGTGGCGTATCTTGCAGGCGCATTGGTGAAGGGAGTGAAGGTGCGCTAGGGGTAAGAGTAGGACGAAACAGTACCATCGGGTCAGCCCAAGCTGGATTGCTTGTCAGCAAGGCAATTTCTACCCCAAGCCCAACTCCGAGAAAACGCTTTTTCATCATAGGGTTTTTAGTTGACGGATAAGGGGGGCAGGGCAAGGTCACGGTTGACCATCACGACAAAAGGGTCACCTTGATGAATGAGGATGGTAGGCTGAAGAAGCCCATTTGCTTGCAGGTTAATGCGTGTGGTGTCGATTAGGATTTGTCCTGCAGCATTAGGCCCTAGAACACTTCCAGCAAAGCTATTATTAGTTGTGGGTGTACTAGTGGGTTGTGCTACTTGAGCGAGTCCAGCAGTGAGAAATGCTTGACCAAAGCGGCCCCAGAAATGGGTGTCAACATCCCCTTTAAGACCCGAACTCCCATCGGCATCTGCCCCTTCCATTTTTTCAAGATCTACACTGGTTCCGTTCGGTAGTATTAAGCGATGAAAACTTGCCATGAGTCTTTGTTGCCCGCTGCTTATGTGGCTGTCGTAGCGGCCAATTAAACGAGCACCCCGAGGAATGACTCTTATCTCCGCATGTAAGCTATCAAAGACATCTTCACTGACTTGTGCCACCACCATGCCTGGCAGATCGCTCCGTAATTCGGTTAACAGTACACAGGGAATCGTTGTGCCTTCTAGTACCAGTGCTCCCGGAGCGTGCGGCCTTGGAGCAAGTGCTGTGAGCGGTATTAGGTTGGCCGCAGTTTGAGTGGGCTGAATAAATTTGGGCTTTGGAATCTGAGAGATTGTATCGGTGACGCCTTGTATTATTTTGGGTGTGGATTGAATCAAAGAAGAAATTTGAGAGGGTAAATGTGTAGGAGTGAGATCAGTTAAGCCAAACACACCTCCTCCGCTGTGATTCACTGCCAGCATTTTGCTACCAGAAATAAGTGCCCGCGCTTTGTCATTTTCATAGCGGCGCATCAGGTCAGAGCTTGTTGCGTTTCCTGGTGGTAGTTGCCCAGGGAAATCTGCCATCAGATCGGAAGGGGAAATCTCAGTAGAGGCATGTGAAGAGGTTTGTCGTTGGGTGTGTTTGGATTTTGATGGGTTTGGAAGGGGGTATCCGTCATTCACCTCCCTACCAATGCTAGAGCTACCAGGCAATAAGTTTCCAGATTCTTTGGTGCTTTCCACCTCATCATCATTGCGTTGATGCGCCAATTCCTGCTGAAGTTTGGTAAGAGGGGGTTCGCTATCCTGCATAGGCAAGGTCTTACTATCATCATGCCGAGCAGGTGGTGTCTGAGGGCTGCTTAAGAACCCTTGTGCCATTGTGGCGAAACAGGCGAGCAATCCTAGCCCTGCAGCAAACCAGATATGCATTTGTCGAGGAATTTTGCGCTCCATACCCAGTTCCTCAGGCTTCGATTTCATATCCATGAAAGGGACTTCAGCAGGCGCATGTTTTTGCTTGTTTTTAGATTGATTGATCTCTAATGCCTGTATTTCAGCGGCATTTTTGCGCGCCTCATCGAAATCTGAAAATGCTTTTATGAAGCTATCGCGATCCATGCCTAGCTTATCGGATTGATATAATTCATTATTTTCCTGCGATGTCATGGGTCCCCTCACTGTTTTTGCGTGCGATATGGATTTCGCTGGCGCCAAGTTTTAGTGTCAGTTTTGGTATTAGGCGGGGCAACACAATCCAATCTTCCTGAATCGCGTAATGCACTAACTTTCCGCCTTCTTCAGTTTCCGCAAACACAGCAGGGAGAGGCTCATGGGGAGGCATTTTGATCCACATTGATCGCCCATCATCAAAAACAGATATAGGACGAAAAGGAGCGTCTCCTTTGATTTGATAGTCCATGTTGAGTTTGCTAGGGTCGATTCCTCGAGGTTGAGATGAACGCCCCATGTTGATATCAATAGGACTTCTAGAGAGCGTTGATCTTAGATCGAAGGGCACACGTTCTGCTGCATGAGGCAGGGAGGATTCTGTTGCGCGCAAGATGACTAGATCGGGGTAACTCCAACTGACTCGCTGCATCCAGTTCTCTTTTGAATTTGAACTTTTAAATGCCAGTTGATAGGTACGATGATCTGTGACGAGTGTGCCGGCGGTAAAAAGATCAGCCCGCATGGGCTTAATAAATAAATGACCAGGTAGTTCTTCAATGACCCACTGCACGGTGTCGCCCACAGCAAAACCAGTGACATGTTCAGCTGGAGACAATTGAATATCAGTGGGAACACCGGGGTAGCTAATAATGGTGTAACTGGCTTCGGGATCAAAGCGAAAGCGTTGACTTTTCCCGGTGCTCTCCTCTGTATGCATATTACCGTTCGCTCCGTAAGCAATGGATAATGTTAGATAAATGCTTAAAAACAGTCCTCCCATCCATTTCATTTTTCCATATCCTCCCCAATTTGAAAGTCGCTCACCAATAGCCCGATCGGGTTTTTGAGAACGGCTTCTTCGTTAGCGGGAGTTACCGTTGCGAAGTGCAGGGTGATGAGAAACTTTTCTTGTTGTGCGGTGGGGTGAGATAGATTGCGTCGTTCACATCTGACTCGCACGAGAGCCACGCCATCATCGAGCAGAGAGATGCTAGAAATATTGACGGAACGAGTCAGGCTAGGGTCGTCTTTTAATTGACGCAGAGGTCCAGACTGTTTAACCCAATCTGTAAATTCTACCGTTGCCTTACCCCGTGTTTGCTGATAGCTCTCAGCAAGCCAAGATTCAGAGAGTTTCTGGTCAATAGATAGGAGGTGACGCACCCATTGCGCGATGAAATAACGTCGTTCTGGGCCGCCTGGAGAATAGGGTACCAGTCTAGAAGTGGCCGGTAAAATGGCTCCTTCAGGCGTTGCTTGAAGCACATAGGGTGCGACAGTATGGTGAGTAGCAATAAAGGCTAATGCGAGTGAGCAAATCAAAAAAGCGAATGCAAATATGCAGGCCGCTGCGAAGTTGCGAGCGGCATCAATGCGTGGTGCAGCTAAAACTTCGAGCCAGCTGGTTGGCTCTTGTCCGTTAGCGACTGCTGGGGCGTTGGGAGGGGGTGGGGTGGCGCGCCCCAAAGCAAACCAAGTCATGCCTTACTCCTTCAAATTGAAGAAGTTATTTCATCACTGGTGAGCGCAATAAGCCGTATTGAGTAAGGCTAAAAATTTGCCTGATAAGGTGCGCACTCTTGGATCCAATGCGCCGATTCTGAATGATCCATCGCCCATGAAAAACGGCCCGGAAGAATCCGGACCGTTGATGTACGCCATCACCGTTATTCAGTTACTCAAGCGCATTACCTATTTGGAATGAAGCTCAGTGACCAAAGTTTGCGGAAACAAATTCCCAGTTCACTAAATTCCAAAAGGCTGCAACATAATCAGGACGCTTGTTGCGGTAGTCTACGTAGTAAGCATGTTCCCAAACATCACAGGTCATTAAGGGGGTTTTGCCCTCTAATGTAAGTGGAGTGGCTGCATTGGAGGTGCTGACTAACTCTAAGCTCCCCTCTGCAGATTTAACCAACCAAGCCCATCCAGAACCAAAAGTGGTGATGGCAGTTTGGCTGAAAGCTTTTTTGAATTCCTCGAAAGAGCCCCATTTTGCATTAATAGCAGTGGCCAATGCTCCGGTAGGGGCACCACCACCATTAGGGGACAGGCAATGCCAGTAGAAGGTGTGGTTCCAAACTTGGGCTGCATTATTAAATATGCCGCCACTTGATTTGTGGACGATATCTTCTAGGCTTACGTTCTCGAACTCTGTTCCCTTAATCAGGTTATTCAGGTTGGTCACGTAAGTTTGATGATGTTTACCGTAATGGAACTCTAAAGTTTCTTTGGAGATGTGGGGCTGAAGTGCATCTAAGGCGTAAGGAAGGGCTGGCAGAGTATGTTCCATGCAAATAACCTCTTAAGGAAAAGGGGAGTTTAAGAATCAATCTAAAAGTCTATCACGCCGGCGTGACAGTCAGTGAGAGGAGGTCTTCCCTTTTCATGGAGGGTATGGCGGTTAACTCATTAAGTTGGCCGACTCAACTGCTGCAATGGCTTTCACGCGATTGATATCTGCGCTGTACCCGCACGCGTACAAACAAGCCGCGAACTGCTTGGCGATGGGATGGGGTACAGGGACTTCTCCCGCCATGACACGCTTAATCCATTGAGCGGTTGCGGCTGCTTGGATACTCTCGGGTTGGCTCGCTTGATGGCGGGGTTCCCCCATTTCTTCCTCAAAGAGAGTGGTGCCAACTCCATCTTGATAGTGAACAATCTTGGGGCGCTGTTTGGGATTTGCGAAAGGTTCGCCTTCAGTTGCTTTCATGAGTAAGGCTTTTGCATGCGTTTGGGAAAGTAATTGTCCTAGTCTTTCTAAGTAAATGGGATTGCTTGCGCTTACTAATTTCAAGCCTTCGCCTTCAAAAGGGTCTAACAACTTGACCATGGTGTGCGCGGAATTGCGGGTACCCAGACGTCCTCTTAAAGCAAGGAGCGAGGCTAAACCTGGAGAGAGCACAGCCGTAGGAATAAAAGCCAGCCCGTCATTATCTAATTGATACTGAGTTTGAGATGGAGTGATACAAGGCAGAATGCCGAGCTCACGCAGAATATAGGCGCTCGCAATTCGACCATTGCCATCTAAGCAGCCGTGTATGAGAACGGGTAGCCCAAGGCGGCGTAAGAGAAGGACCAGCAATGGCAAAAGATTGGCTTGTTCACGTGCTCCATTGTAGGTAGGGATCACAACCGTGCGAAGGGTACTGGAGGGCGGTCTGAGCTTAACCAAGCGCTCATCCACTGCGCGTTGAAATCCAATGAGCTCTGATAAGGACTCGGTTTTGGTCCTAAGCCCTAAGAGAAGAGCGCCTAATTCTAGGTCTGTGACGCCCCCGTCCAACATCGCCCCAAAGACATGCCTTGCGTCGTCTTCGGAAAGATCTCTGGGCCCATTGAGACCACGACTTAAATTTTTTATATAGTGTGAAAACATGATGCAATCGCCTCCCTTTGCCAATCTGAAGCAAGCAGCATGCCAAACTTGCTATGGTATGGAACAAGCCATCATCATGATGTTTAGAAGCTTTAGGGTGGGGGGCGTAAAAAAAGTAGAAGGGATGACGCACTAAGAAGGTGCGTTTTAAGCTGAAAAGCTCAGCTTAGGGTCGTTTTGCGGGACAAGCATGATCGGCAGTCCGGGCAGACTGCCGACTTTAGAGCCGATCAGCGTTCTAAAAGGTGCAGCTTGTCTTTGATTTCTTTCCACTCATCGGCATCTGCCGGTCCGGGCTTGCGCTCCGTCAGTACGGGCCAGTTTTTGGCTAGCTCGGCATTCAATGCGATAAAGCTTCGCTGAGCCTCGGGCACGTCGTCTTCAGCAAAAATAGCTTCAGCAGGACATTCCGCAACGCATAATGTGCAATCGATGCACTCGTCAGGATCAATGACTAAGAAATTTGGCCCTTCGTGAAAGCAATCAACGGGGCAAACATCGACGCAATCAGTGTATTTGCATTTAATGCAGGATTCGGTGACCACATAGGTCATAGCAAAAAATCTCCAAAACGTTTTTGATGACAAAGTAGAATAATAACAGAGCATTTAAGATGGTGAGCAAGACCAAATAAATGTAATGTTGTCTGATCGCTTGATTTCCAAAGCGTGGACCCCCATCATCCTTATATATTAATGTCCAACTCAATTCACTTTCGGGATTTTTCATGAGCGAGCATATTACCCACGTTACAACGACTACCTTTGATACCGAAGTTCATCAGTCCAGCACACCCGTACTCGTGGACTTTTGGGCAGAGTGGTGTGGCCCTTGTCGTGCCATTGCCCCGATTTTGGAGGAAGTGGCTCATGAATACGAAGGTAAGCTAAAAATCGCAAAATTGAATGTGGATGACAACCAAGCGATCGCCATGAAGTATGACGTGAGGGGTATTCCCGCATTACTGCTTTTTAAAGATGGTGCTGTAGTGGCCTCTAAGATGGGCATGATGCCGAAATCCGTTATGACGGCATTCATTGACAGCAATCTATAAACGCTCTAACCTTCATTCAAAGTTTAGTTAGGCTATCTTCCGGGGACGTTTCCGTCCCCGAGGCTAGACTAAACAATCCCCTCCTTCTGTGACTAATACGCGCTTAGCCGGTGCGATTTCCTTCATGCATCTTTCTGACCTTAAAACTCTCCATGTGACCGAACTGGTTGAGATGGCGATCGCCAATGAAATTGAAGGCGCCAACCGCTTACGCAAACAAGAGCTTATTTTTGCTCTTCTGAAAAATCAGGCTAAGAAAGGGGAGGCCATTTTTGGTGAAGGCACTCTTGAGGTCTTGCAAGATGGTTTTGGGTTTTTGCGATCCCCTGAGACGTCTTATTTGGCCAGCCCTGACGATATTTACGTCAGCCCTTCGCAAATTCGTCGTTTTAATCTGCATACCGGAGATAGCATTACCGGTGAGATTAGAACGCCTAAGGATGGGGAGCGCTACTTCGCCTTAGTCAAGGTGGATACGGTGAACGCTGAACCGCCCGAAAATTCAAAGAGTAAGATCCTCTTTGAAAACCTTACTCCATTGTTTCCTACCGTACCTTTAATTCTCGAGCGCGATATCCGTGCCGAAGAGAATTTGACGGGTCGTGTGATTGATATTGTTTCACCGATCGGTAAAGGACAGCGTGGGTTGTTGGTAGCAAGTCCGAAGAGCGGTAAAACGGTTATGTTGCAACATATCGCGCATTCCATTTCTACCAATTATCCTGACGTTTCTTTGATTGTATTGTTGATTGACGAGCGTCCTGAGGAAGTGACAGAGATGCAACGCTCGGTGCGTGGTGAGGTGGTGTCATCGACATTCGATGAGCCCGCAACCCGCCATGTGCAAGTTGCAGAAATGGTCATTGAGAAAGCCAAGCGTTTGGTTGAACATAAGCGTGATGTGGTGATCTTGCTGGATTCGATCACGCGCCTTGCCCGTGCCTACAATACGGTGGTTCCTGCTTCTGGGAAGGTATTGACCGGTGGTGTAGATGCAAATGCTTTGCAGCGCCCCAAACGCTTTTTCGGGGCGGCAAGAAATGTTGAAGAGGGTGGCTCACTCACGATCATAGCGACTGCGCTGGTAGAAACGGGTTCGCGTATGGACGATGTGATTTACGAGGAGTTTAAGGGAACTGGCAATATGGAAATTCATCTCGAGCGTCGTATGGCCGAGAAACGGATTTATCCTGCGCTCAATGTTAACCACTCTGGAACACGCCGTGAGGAATTGCTGATTAAGCCTGATGTGCTGCAAAAGATCTGGGTGTTGCGTAAGTTGCTATACCCCATGGATGAGCTCGAGGCGGCAGAATTCTTGATGGATAAATTGAAAACAACCAAGAATAATGCAGAATTCTTTGATTCAATGCGTCGTTGATTGGGCTTGTGATCAAGATGAGAATGGATCGTTATAGCTCTTGATTTATTAAGATTTATCATAGATAATCTTGGGTTACTTTGATCGCTTGTGAGACAAGCGACGTAAGCTTTAAGGAAAGCCATGAAAGCCGATATTCACCCACAGTATTCTGACATCACCGTGACCTGCAGTTGTGGTCATGTATTCGCAACGCGTTCAACGCTTGGGAAAGCTTTGCACGTTGAGGTTTGCTCTGCCTGCCATCCTTTCTATACGGGTAAGCAGAAGATTGTGGACACCGCTGGTCGGGTTGAGAAATTCCGCCAGAAATACGCAATCAAGTGATGTCTTGCGGGCTTTTGTCCGCATCATCCGCTCAGCTCCATGGATAACAAGCCCCATTCGCCTTCGGATGGGGCTTTTTCATCTGAGATTGTCCTAGATGGCACGCCTAATGCCGTTAAAACCTTCCTTTTTTTTGCCGTCTGCATTGCTTGGCTGATCCCAGGTCTATTTGGTCACGACCCTTGGAAATATGAAGAAGCAGTGAGCCTTGGGGTGATTCAGGAGATGGTGTGGCATGGGCACTGGTTGTCTCCGCAAATCGCGGGTGAGGCGTATACTGCGCGCCCCCCCTTCTTTTACTGGTTGGGTGCAGCTTTGGTTAGGCTTTTGATTGGGTGGATGGCGCCCCATGATGCGGCTCGGATCGCCAGTGGTTTATGCATGGTAATGACCTTCTATGCTATTTCAAGCGCATCTAAAGCGCTGTTTGGCAGCCGACATGCGCGCTTAGCGGTTTTGCTCTTGTTGGGGTGTATTGGGTTGGTGATGCGTGCTCACGAAATCAATCCTGATTTGGGTTTTTTAGCAGGCTATGCGCTTGCCTTATGGGGCGTTGCGCATGCGCGAGCTACGGAACGAGATAGAGAATTGGCCTCATTCGGTATTGCACCTGATTTGAGAGGTGGAGTTCTGTGGGCCGGGGTATTAAGCGGTTGCGGTATTGCTTTGTCTTACTTATCGCGCGGAGGATTGGCGCTTGGTATGACGCTTCCGCTTGTGGCTTGGGTGACTTGGCGCAGACGTTCCCAGCTTTCTACGATCGCCCCTTTGCTATTGCCTGCATTAGGTATTCCAATTATTTGCATTGGATTCTGGATGTGGGCAGCCAGTGGATTACCTTATGGCGGGGGGAGTGCTGACCCAAGTTGGTTTGGTGCATGGTGGCATGATTCTGGTTCACGCGTTTTAGATCCTCTCAGATGGATAGATGCCGAAGCGGACCCCAGCTTTTATCTGGCGCTACTTTGTTGGTATGGATGGCCTGTTGCCCCGCTTGCCTTATGGGCAAGTTGGGATGCTTGGCGCGGGAGATTAGGCGGTGTGGATCTTTCTTTGCCAGCTGTCGCTTTTTTGGTGGGATTGGTGTGTGTGGGTTTAGGAACTGCTCCTAGAGAGGCGAGTACTTTACCTTTGCTATTACCTTTAACGCTGTTGGCGGTTGCAGGCGTAGATCATTTGCGGCGAGGGGCTGCGAGTTTTCTAGACTGGTTTGGGAGCATGACCTTTGGCTTATTTTGCAGCCTACTCTGGTTGGCTTGGGTGGCACAGTTAACAGGTCAACCTGCCGATATTGTGGCTTACTTGGACAAACAACTCCCCAATTATCAAGCGCATTTTCATTTGGGGTCCTTCCTGTTTGCGGGATCCATCACATTGTTGTGGATTGTGGCTGTCGCAAAATCACGTCAAAACCCACGTCGCGCAGTACTGAATTGGGCAGTGGGCTTGACTACTTTGTGGTTGTTGATCATGACATTGTGGTTACCTTATGTGGATGAGAGTCGAAGCTATCGCAAACCATTTATAGCGTTAGCCGGAGCTTTACCTACGGATCATGGTTGTGTGGCAAGTACAGGTTTGGGCTTACCTCAGCGAGCGCTGCTGGAATACTTTAGTGGTTTGCATACAGAGCGCACGGAGCTTTATCGGGGGCAAAGTTGTGGATATTTGATTAGGCAAGTGGCCCAGCGTGATCGAGCTCACCTCAGTATGCCGGGTGCCGTTCTTTGGGAGGGTACGCGCCCTGGTGACCGCGAAGAATGGTTTCAGCTTATTCGCATGCCTTAAGAAAGCGATAGGGCTATGTGAAAGGGCAGGGCTCTGTCTTTTTTGAGAATTTCAGTTAACGGCAGGTGAGAAAACACTGACTATCGAGTTTGAGTGGCGTTTTGAAATGAACCACTACTGGGTGGATTTGACCCAGCCGAGTTCTTGCAGACAGGCATCACGAGGACCGAGCTGAAGCTCGTCGTGACATACCGTTGAAGCAGGAATCACGTTGGGCTTGCAAGTAGTTGAGCCGTTGCTTGAGGAACAGTTTGTGGTGACAGTGGCCGCAGAATTGGAACACACATTTTTCATGGTGTTGTAATTGCATTCAGTCAGATCGTGCTTTAAATCTTTCGCGGGGTTGGGGTTTGTCCAGTTTATTGTCTCGCACCCAGAAAGACCCATCATCACATCAAGAAAAAAAATACTCCAAAAGATCTGAGTGGTGAGCTTAGAAATCATGCCGTACCTGTGTATGACCGTTAAGTTCTGAGTATACGCCCTTAGGTATTTTGCCTGTTAGTCTGGGTGGCTTAAATGCATGGGCCCACTTCAAACCAGGGAGTAGACCATGATCATTGCTGAGAGGGAAATAAAAAAAGCCTCTGAAGGATTTTCCCTCAAAGGCTTTTTAACACTGCAATAAATTACTTTGTAGTGGTGGTGGTGGTCGTACTTGGAACTTTAGGGGGCTTAACAGGTGGAGTCTTGGTTGTGCCGGTACCTGTTGTGGTCGTGGAACCTGTTGTGGTGGTACCCGTCATGCCGGTGGTCCCTGTTGTGGTAGTGGTACCGGTTGTAGCAGTGGTACCGGTTGTAGCAGTGGTGCCAGTTGTCGTGGTAGTGGTTGTCGCTGCGCTAGTGTGTGAAGCAGCTTGAGCGGTCAATGCAACACCCAATGAAAGAGCCAAAACGATTAAATGCTTGTTCATGCTTGTATCCTATGAAAGTATGACAAAAAAATTATTTACTAATTTTATTATACATACTCTATATTCATTTTTTTTGAGAATTTAAGCCAAAAAAAAGTATTGGTACAAACAAACGAACGATGACTTCATTTTAGATTGGGTGTGGTTTTTGTATAAAGAAAATATGGGTTCTTGGAAACAGGTTTTTGCCCGAGCTATTTTTATAGTCTCGCATGTCTTCTTGATTGGGGATGTGATGGCGACACCATTCATCCCAAGCAATGATCAAGAGGTATTAGAGCGCCTGCCGTTTAAAGCGCAAGATCCTATCAATCAAAAAATCAAAGCCTTGCGCCTTGAAGTACAAAAAAACCCCAATGATCTCAAGCAGGTGGTTTTGCTGGCCCGCACCTATTTTCAGTTGGCGGGTTCTGAAGGAGATCCGAGATATATTGGTTATGCGCAGTCGATCATTCAACCCTGGAGCTCATTTACGCATCCTCCCATTGAGATTGTTTTAGTCAGAGGGTTGTTGTTTCAGTTCAGTCATGATTTTGAAAAAGCATCTTCAGCTTTCAGTGAGGTTTTATTCAGAGAACCTCTTAATGGAGAGGCCATTTCATGGCTTGTTGATTTAAATATTGTTCAAGCGAATTACGTTGAGGCACAGAAATATAACCAATTATTTTTGAAAGCCTCCTTGAATGAAAATAAATTCATTTATGACGCAATGATTGCGGGTATTCATGGGCAATCAAAAACAGCTTATCAACAGCTTTTTCAATTTATCCAAAACACGCCTAAAGCTCATCCTGAGTTAAAAGAATGGGTATTGATTCGCTTAGCTGAAATGGCAGTTCGTCTGAATGATCCGGTACTTGCTGAAAAAAACTTCAAAGAAGCTTTGACAATGGATCCTCAAGATGCTTTTGGCATTGCGGCTTATTGTGACTTTTTGTTAGATCAGAAAAGGATGCCTGAGGTTATTGCGCTCACGAAGAACAAAAAGAACTCAGATATTTTGTTGTTAAGACTTGCGCAAGCCGCCTTCATGGCCAAAACCGATGAGGCCAGCTCTTTAATCAATGCCCTAGAAGACAGATTCAATGCTGCTAACTTAAGAGGAGATCGTCTGCACTTAATGGAGGAATCTCGTTATCAATTAAAGCTAAAAAATAATCCCACTAAGGCGCTTGAGCTAGCAAAGCTGAATTGGAAAAAACAAAGAGAACCTAAAGATGCACGTTGCTTTTTAGAGGCTGCCTTAGCAGCAAAAAACGTCAGAGAGGCGCAAGCTGTCTTGCAGTGGATGCGAGAGACGAACTATGAAGACCCTCTATTCGTATCTCTTCAACAGGCACTCTTAAGACTACAGAAATGATGCGGCCCTCTTTCTATACATTATTTTTTCTAAGCTTCCTTGTTTTTTTCCCCCGTGAAGCCTTGGCCCATAAACCCAGTGATAGCTATCTTAATTTTAAAGTTGAAGATAACAAGATAAGTGGTCAATGGGATATTGCTTTAAGGGATCTTGAGTTTGCAGTGGGCCTCGATGCAAACGGGGATGGCCAGATCACTTGGAAAGAAGTTAAAAATAAACAGGGAGAGATTGCGTCGTATGCATTTGCCCGGTTGCAGGTTATTTCTGGCGAAAAAAATTGCCCCATTCAATCTGAGCGCCTTCTTATAGATAATCATTCTGATGGCGCTTATGCGGTTCTTACCTTCAAGAGTGATTGTTTTGTTCAGCAGGACCTAGATGTACGGTACTCATTGTTCTTTGATTTTGATACGCAGCATAAAGGTTTGGTTAGAGTTCAAACTGGAAGCGTGATATCGAGCGGAATTTTTGCAGCGCAAGAAAACAAGATTTCGTTTAACTTAGTCCATCAATCTTTTTTCAAGCAGTTCTTCAATTATGTAAAAGAAGGCATTTGGCATATCTGGAGCGGCTTTGACCATGTGCTTTTTTTGCTATCTTTACTTTTGCCCGCCGTTTTTTTCATAGAGGGCAATGCCTACAAGCCAGTGGTTTCCTTCAAGCCAAGCGTAATCCATACCTTAAGCATCGTGACCTGTTTTACCGTTGCACATTCCATCACGCTGTCATTGGCGGCTTTACAAATCGTGGTGTTACCTTCCCGATTAGTTGAGTCTACGATTGCGTTCTCAGTTATTTTTGCAGCATTCAATAATCTAAGGCCGATTGTTCAGTCACGTGTTTGGCTCGTCGCCTTTCTTTTCGGCTTGATTCATGGCTTTGGGTTTGCCAGTGTATTGATGGACCTAGGTTTGAAAGAAAATAATCTGATCTCGTGTTTACTGGGCTTCAATCTAGGGGTTGAAATTGGTCAGTTCATTATTGTGTTGTTTGTGTTGCCGGCAATATTTTTTCTGCGGAATACCCGCTTCTACCGACAATTCTTTTTCAAGTTTGCTTCTTTGATTATTTGTCTCGTCGCTTTCATATGGTTAGCTGAAAGAGTTTTTGACCTGAAAATTATCACGCGGTGAACACCGTCTATTTGAATTGGTGGCGATTCAGATGCTTACCGATTCGATCAAGGTGTCGTCATCATTGACCCAGGCGTAGACGATCATCTTGGCAGCAGCGTGGTATCGAAAAAACAGCCGTTACTGATGAAAAAATTTGGCGCGGAACCCGTGTTTCCGATCATCGCCCAGGGTGCCACCCTGTCGGTATTCAGAGCGGGTGGGGTCCTGAGGGATGATATCAAAGGCCAGGCGGGCAATGGCGCGTGTCAGCACCACTTCGCCACTGGACGGATGACGTACTGGATCTTGTCGCGCTTACGCAGGCGCAGAGCGCGGCGAACCGTTTCCGGCACGGTGGTCTGGTAACGGTCGGTTAGCGTGGATTCGGCTTCGAGGGTGGCGGGCATGACGGGCTCCTGTGCGGGATGTCTGATGCGGCCCTGGTAATGCATTTGCCTTGCCTTTGTCAATGCGATAGCATTGTCTGTCACGTGTGGCGAGCCAGATCCAAGGGGCCCAAAAAGCAAAAAGCCCCGAAAGTGATTTCGAGGCTAAGTACTTGATTTTATTGGTTGCGGGGGTAGGATTTGAACCTACGACCTTCGGGTTATGAGCCCGACGAGCTGCCAGACTGCTCCACCCCGCGTCCGAAACCAACTAAGACTGATATTATGGCCTCTTTAACGCGTAACGTCAATTTTAATGACGGTTTTGATGAC
>CAIVHB010000147.1 GCA_903905585.1 uncultured Ferrovum sp.
ATTGATTACTGGGGCTTTGGCTTACTCGCAGTCGGCTTTGGCTGCATGCAAATCGTGTTGGATAAAGGCCAACAAGAAGACTGGTTTGCTTCTAGTTTCATTCTTTACTTCACCATTCTCTCTTGTGTGTCTTTAATCATTCTGCCTTTATGGGAATTGCGCCAGCGCGATCCTATGATGGATATTCGTTTACTCAAATATCGCAACTTTGCCATTTGTAACGCCCTGATGTTTTTCTTGGGCTTTGTGCTATTTGGCAGCACCTTACTCTTGCCTCTCTTTACTCAAAACATTTTGGGCTACTCGGCCACGCAGGCCGGGATGGTGTTGTCTCCCGGTGGAATCTCCATTCTGTTTGTGATGCCTATTGTGGGTGCGCTGGTGCCCAAGGTGGATGTGCGCAAAATGATTGCATTGGGTCTCTTGGTGTGTGGTGGGGCTTTGCTCATCTTCACGACCATCGATGCCCAAGTGGATTACTGGACCCTCGCCATGATTCGAACCTTACAGGCATTGGGCTTGGCGTTTCTATTTATTCCTATTAATACCGCCGCATTTGCTGGTATTCCTCTGATCAAAAGTAGCGGTGCTTCGGCGATCATTAACCTTTCCCGAAACTTAGGGGGGAGCTTTGGTATTGCGCTCACGCAAACCTTCTTTGCCCAGCAGCAGCAAAAACATCAGGTTGCTTTGGTAGCACATGTTGAATCAACGGGGGGAGCAGGGGCGGCTTACCTTGAAGCCATGACGCGTCATTTTGTTGAGGCCGGGCATACGTTTACCGAATCCTCGCAACTTGCCCTGCGCCAGATCTATATCGTGGTTCAAGGTCAAGCCGCGATGCTGGCCGTACTCGATGCCTTCTGGCTTTTAGGCCTGCTATTCCTTGCTCTCATTCCTTTTTGCTTTTTGCTCAAGAAAGCCACACCAATGGCAAAAGGCGGCCCCCCCAGAGACGCACCTCCGGCCCACTAGTTTAATAGAAATAAATCTTAAACAATTTGCTTCTCTCTCCCAGAAGCCTCTGACAACAAGCAACATTGTTCTGCTTTTTAATACCGAGCTTGGTTTTTCATCCATTTAAGCTTGCTCCTCTAACTGCGAGGCTGACTTTATTTATGTATTTACATAAATAATAAATGCCAATACAATAAATGGGGATGGATGCTGACTGTTATTGAAACTTGCCAATTTAAGGCCATAGCAGATCGTGTTTGGTCGGAATCAGAACGTCTCGATTTCATAAGTTGGATTTCAGAAAATCCAGAATCAGGAGATGTAATACCAAACTCAAATGGAGCAAGGAAGGTGAGATGGTCCGCAAAGGGAAAGGGCAAGCGAAGTGGAGTAAGAATAATTTACTTCAATGTCAGTTCTGATGGATTCCTCATTCTGGTCTACCTCTATTCAAAAAGTGACACTGCGAATGTTTCTCCAAAAAATATAAATAGGTTGATCCTATGGACTTAAAAAAATGTGATGTTGAACAGGTTGCTAAAGCGATCGAAGCGGACGCAGGGGAATTCATGCCGGGACTTCGCCAGTCACTCGAAGAAGCAAAATCTGGCGCTTTGGGTCGTATTCATACACCAGATGAAATCAAGAAAAGGCGCGTAGGACGACCTTCCATGGAATCAAAGCGCCCGATGATGTCGATGAGAATTGATCAGGATATCTTGGATAAATTACGCGCAAAAGGTAAGGGCTGGCAAACAAAAGTGAACGGCTTATTACGTGAAGCGTTGCTCAGTGGAAAAATCTGAGGCTCACCATCGTGCTGAGGCCCCACTAGTTGTCATTCTGGCTTGATATGGTTAAATAGTCGATTCAGAGTAAGGGAAGAAAAGACGCTGAGATAAAGTCTCTTGCTTGAACCCATCCTACCCACAACAGGTGAATCATAATGAGAGCAATCCATCAATCCGCTAATCTATTGGCGCTATCGGCGTGTGTTTTATTGATTTCATGTGGCGGAGGCGGGGGAGGTGGCTCCAGTTCAAGCTCCTCATCGACATCTTCAACCAGCAGCAGCTCGTCTTCATCATCGACTAGCAGTAGTTTTTCCAACACTAAAACACAGGTAATGAGTTATCAGAACGCCGATAACGTGATCCAAGTATTTAACACCCAAGTAGCTGACCTCAACGCAGATGGATTAGAAGATGTGGTGGTGTCGGGTTGGGCTCAGGAAGCAACGACTTGGTCAGGAACAGTCCACGGCAAAGTGCCTTTAAAAATTCTCATTCAACAGACAGATGGCACTTTGGTTGATAAAACAACCAGCTTGCTCGGTTCAAACAATATGATTTATGGAAGCCAGCGCATCATCATTCAAGATTTTGATGGAGACGGTAAACCCGATATTTTTGTTGGGGGATTTCAAGACAGCCCGGGTGTCACCAATGGCCACTGTTGCGACGCCACCCCTAGCGCGATATTTTGGAATGAAGGGACTTCATTCACCCGTCAAGATTTCACTGAAAACGTATGGGCGCATTCCGTCTGTATAGGCAATCTGTATGGCTCTAGCGTTCCGGATATTGTTGTTGGCTATGCAGATCAAACCAATAATCGATACAACACCATCTATAAGAATAATGGCAATCGCACCTTTACCCTTGTTACCAGTATGCCCAGTGTTTGGCTGGGGGGAAATGCTTGCACCATTCTTAAAGATTCCACGACGGGGCACATTGCCATCGTGAATGCAAATGTGGGTTATGCCCAAGTAGCGGGGTATAGCTCTGTCGTCAACGTATTCGATAGCAGTATGAATTACCTGAGTACAGCCGGACTTCCTGGTAGTGAGTACACGGGCAGCACGTATTCGCCTATTCATGATCAGGTGAATATGGTTGCAACAGACATCAATGGGGATGGCCTGACAGATCTGATTATTACGGATAACGCTACGGATAAGAACAACGGCTATCTGGTTGCCTTGATCAATACCGGAAGTTTTTCCTTCAGCAATCAGTCCAGCACTTACTTTCCTAGCCAATCTAACAATGCCAATTACATGTATTACACCCGCTACTTCACTGTGAACAACGTGAATACACTGTTTCTTTGTAATGCTGATTCCAGCTTTAATTTCACGACGCTCACTGATCTCTATCAGAAGCCCAGTACCTATTTTCAAGCGTTTGATCAATCAACGTTAAGCGCTGCTATTTCAGGGATCAGCTCCAGTGCCGTTTTCCCAACCGTGTATAAGGCCAGCAACGGAAAGCTCTATGTGTTGGCAGCAGTCCCCTCTTTTTCTGGCAGCTCTGCCAGTTATACCTTTTATACCAATCCGCTTTGAGGAAGAAAGTAAAAAATAAATTCTATTGTCACCAAAGACTCATTTTGTCGCTTTGAGTTAGGATGATACGAGGCAGAGGGGGCCTATTCTCTTTGATACTTCAGTCAATCCAAATCGAATAAAACATCATGAAATTTTCAGAGGCAGTTA
>CAIVHB010000148.1 GCA_903905585.1 uncultured Ferrovum sp.
AGCTTCACACAACTCAGGTGGAAGAAACCACCCCTTTGCCATGATGTAACCCAACGATGCATGATTAGAAGAATACACATCATTCTCGCAGTCGATGATGGATAAGTCTTTAGCGGTTGCTTCAGATTCAAGTTTTTCGTAGTTTCCAAATTTCTGCATGAGTAATGGAACCCCGATATTCTGGAACAATACAAAGGTGTGTGCGTCACCCGGGGGAATCACATGCAAAGTGTGTGCAATGTAAGAACTGATTCTTGCTGTCTGATCAGCGCTGTACCAAAAGCGCTCCATAAAGAGATTATTGCCAGGAAAAATATTCCTTAACAGTAAACCCGTCACAATTTTAGAGACCGTCTCAAGCCCCATAAAATTAACTGCCTGCTCTACAGAACTCAGTTTATTTGAAAGGCCATAAAAAGGAGAATTAACCGTTTTAAGAACTCCCGCCGATAGAGCGATATCCTTGCCGATCGTGCCTGAAATGGATCGCATATCAGGGAATGGTTTACGCATTTCTCGGCGAAGCTCATCAATTGCATCGGGGCGCGAGGGAATTGAAATACCCTTGAGGTATTTTTGCAGGTCTTCTTCAGACTGAACGGCAGCTGTGGATTGAATACTCATATCACCAATATTTTAGCTGAATGATATTTCAAATATATTGAGTTTAAATTGACTCTATCTTTGTATAGTGGTTTGTTTGGTAATCAATATCAATAAGGAAAGAATAGTGCAGCTTGAGCAAAAAAAGGGGGAAGTGTATTTGGTCGGAGCGGGCCCCGGTGATGCTGATCTCCTTACCATAAGAGCCTATCAACTTTTGCTGCAAGCGGATGTTGTGCTTTTTGATAATTTGGTTTCAAAAGCAGTGATGGCGTTGATTCCTGAAGGTGTTGAATCTATTTTTGTCGGAAAGCAACGCAGCCGTCATACCTTGCCTCAAGAGGAGATTAATGCACTTTTGGTGCGTTTGGCAGGCCAAGGAAAGCGGGTGGTTAGGCTAAAGGGGGGGGATCCCTTTATTTTTGGGCGTGGGGGAGAGGAGATTGAAACGCTGGCGCAGCATGGCGTTTCTTTTCAAGTGGTACCTGGGATCACCGCGGCATCAGGCGTGGCTGCTTATGCAGGGATTCCGCTTACCCATCGTGACTACGCCCAATCCTGCGTTTTTGTTGCAGGTCATCTGAAGGACCAGACTGTAGATTTAGATTGGCCCATGTTGGCGCGCCCCAATCAAACTATTGTGGTGTATATGGGGCTAGAGGGGTTGGGAACCATTTGTCATCAGTTAATCGCCCATGGTTTGGATCAAACAACGCCCGCCGCATTGGTTGAACAGGGTACTTTGCCGGATCAACAAGTCCTGATTGGAGTACTCAGCACTTTGGCTTCGCAAGCTTGTGAGGCAAAGTTCAAGTCGCCAACTTTGGTGATTATAGGAGGGGTGGTGAATTTAAGAGAAAAGCTTCGCTGGTTTGATGCTTTTCATTTTGCGATCCCCAAAGATTGAAATTTAGTCATGTGGGATATCTCTTACAGCGTGCGGTATGATCACGAATAACAGTTTCCATCTAAAAATGATCGATATGATTTGGCTAAAACGTTTTGCTTGGTGCTTGGTTTGTTTGCAGTTGGATTTGACCTTCGCGGCAGATAAGCAGTTGCCACCTAAGTTGCAGTTTGACTATGCGGTTAGCGTGACGGTGGATTACAAGCAGCGTGAAGCTTATTTGAAGAAAAATAATGAAAGTCCTCAGGCCTATGATGCTGCGCTCAAGCTCATGTCTGGTGGGCTCCACGCCGCTGACATTACAGATATTGTTGAAATTGGGCCTACAAAATATCAGATCAACTCCACGGCTAATCTGACTTCAGCATTGAGTGTGGCGATTCCCAATCAAACTTTGTATCGTCTGTCATATGGCGATGTGACCAAAAATGGTTTGGTGACGACAAGCTACGTGGAGAAAAAAGGGAGTGCAGAGCAATATCAAGCTAAGCTGGATTTGAGAACAAAGAAGGTGTTGTTCAGCAAAGATAGAAGCAAGACGGGTTCGGCGGATTTAAATGGAAACCTGCTTGATTTGCTCAACGTCGCCTACACCTACCTTGGCCGCAGTCCACCCCCTGCGCAATCTTTATTAAATATTACGGACTCTAAGTCATTAGCTCAGTACACCCTAAACCGAGGGGAGTCCTGGGATTTTCCTTTTAATGGTTCCAAGATCAAAGCCTATCGTTACTTCAAGTCCGTGACAAAGGACGATAGTTCAACTCTGCAGATTTGGCTGAGTGAAAAAGGAAATATCCCTTTACGTATTGTGGTTGGGTTGAACGAGCGCTATGGTGCAACAATCCAAGCAGATTTAAAGGCGCTTCCTCCCTTGTGAAGAGGGTAGTAATCTCACCTATTCCTTTCATACACACAGAGCACTTATGGCCCCCCCATTGAATCCCAAAGAAGTTCTCCTAAAAGTTGCACCAAGGCTTCCTTTATTTGCAGGCTTGGGAATTGGCGTGTTGGAAGATTTAATTAAATGTGGTTCTTTGCTTTCCCTAAAGCAGGGCGAACAATTGGCCAAAGAGAGCGAAAAAGCTGATTCTTTTTTTGTGATCCTCAGTGGTGAAGCCGTTGTTGAGAAGAGGGTTAAAACCGAAGTTGTGAAAATTGCTACGCTTGTGAGTGGCGATTGTGTAGGGGAAATGAGTTTGATTTCTCCTGAGCCAAGATCAGCAACCGTTACTGCAACCAAAGACTCATTGGTTTTTAAAGTTTACGAATTTAAATTAAAAATGTTTCCCGGCTTGGTATCTGAGCTTTATCTTAATATTGCTCGTATCCTTGAGCAGCGTCTGCGTAAAAACAATTACGAGCTGGCAAGCCTGACTGTGAAAATGAATGGGCTTGAGGGGGAAGAGGTAGCCACCGATGAACCGTTCTCCCATGAAGCGCATTCTACTTGGTTGACAGATCCCGAACAGGAGTTGAAAGGTGATTTGCCAGTAGCGAGTGCTGAATGACCCCATAATTGGGGGTCATGAACCCCAGTATGGGGACGATTGCGGCTTATTCTGCGAAGGTTGGTCTGTGTCCTTGGCACTCTTCAGCTCCGGCTGCCTGCTGCTCGCGGACATAGCGATTGATTTTTGCTGTATTGTCTGTTATTGTAGGCATTAAATCATTAGCGTCAGATTAAATTGACAAAATGAAGGTCGACCAAAATTTAGCAATGCCACCCGCGCTCAAGGCACAACTGACGGAGCTTGGTTCACGGTTGAGCAAGGCTCGCGTCGCCCGTCGTGTGCGGCAATCCGAGGCGGCGAGTCGGGCCGGTATTTCACGGGCAACGGCATCCTTGATTGAAAACGGTTCGGCATCTGTCTCCATCGGTCAGGTGGTGAGGTATCTGGATGCGATTGCTCCGGGAAAGACATTGGTTTCGCTCCTGACTGTCGATGACCCAGTTGTGCTGGCGATGGAGCATGAAAGCCTGCCCAAGCGCGCCCGGACGCTCTCCCAGGCAGAACTGAAGGAACTGGATTTCTGATGGCCACCACGCTTGCCGTATTTGCCCATTTGGATGATCGCTTTGTTCCTGCAGGGCTGCTGACCATGGCTGAAAGGGGCACCGAGGTGCTGACATCAGATTTCAAGTATGGAACGCTCTACCTTGATCGTCCGCAAGCCGTTGAAATTGATCCCGTCAGTTTGCCTATCGCGGATCTTGCCGCTGTGCGCGGCAAGGAGCTTCGTCCCGTCGAAGGATTGACTCTGTTCGGCGGCATTCGTGACGCGGCTCCTGATGCCTGGGGACGGCGTGTGATCGAATCCCGCCTGAAGGCCCCACCGAATGGCCTACCGGAATCGACCTATCTGCTGGAAGCGGGAAGTCAGCGTGCGGGTGCCCTAGATATTCGTCGCTCCCTAGATGCTTCCCCTGAGTTGGTGCGCAACAGCATTCATCGACTCGAATACCTGATGGAGGCGGCGGATCGCATCGAGCAAGGTTTGCCGATACCTGTACAGTTGGAAGATATCTTTCTCGCGGGTAGCCAATTAGGCGGCATGCGCCCCAAAGCAGGTGTGGAGGATGATGCCGGCGTGCTCTGGTTAGCAAAGTTCCGTTCTCATGGCGAGCGGATCGACGTACCCTGCATTGAGTCTGCCACCTTGCAGTTGGCGGATGCGGCTGGTCTCGATGTTCCTCCTGTGAAGACAGAGACGATCGGTGGCAAGACCGTCATGCTGATTCAGCGCTTCGATCGTAGCTTGGTGGATGGTGTGCAGCATCGGCACCACATGGTCAGTGCCCTGACGATGCTGGGCTGCCACGAGTCGGAGTCACGCAACAAAAGCTATGCCGACATTGCTGATGCGATTCGCGCCCGAACGGACGAGCAGTCCATCAAGCCCGGCTGTCGCGAACTCTTTGGCAGGATGGTGTTCAATATTTTCGTCACCAACGACGACGATCATCTGCGCAACCATGCATTTCTTTGGGAAACGGAGACGGGTTCATGGCGGCTGTCGCCCTTGTACGATGTGATGCCGCGCTCAATGCTGGCGACTGAGCGCCATCTGCACCTCAGTGTCGGTCAAAAGGGGCGATTGGCAACGCTGGATAACGCATTGTCAGGTGATGCCAGGTTTGGCATCACCCGGCAGGACGCACTGGACATCATCGATCGGGTCTGGCGTGTCGTACGCGAATGGCGGGTTCACTTCGAAAGCTATGGTGTCGGTGGCCGCGACATTGAGGCTATCGCATCGGCCTTTCGTCATCTCGATGAGGTGGCATCCCCGGATCTGAAAAAAATGTTGTAAGAATATTAACCCTGAACTGATGGCGGAGAGGGCGGGATTCGAACCCGCGTTAGGTTATTAACCTAAACACGCTTTCCAGGCGTGCGACTTAAACCGCTCATCCACCTCTCCGTAACCCGCAATTGTATCCCGCAGTGAACGAGCAGAGCAATCAGAGAATCAGGTGCAGGCTATGGGTCATTACATGGCCTATTTCGATGATTAAATTTTAGGGTAGTGAATACTGTAATTTGGTGTATAAAAGAGCAAAAAATGAGGGGGATAGAGATGGATGCATCGCGCAGAGAGTATTTGAAGTTGGGAATGAGCGCAGTGGCAGTGGGCTTGGTGGGAGCAGCAAGCCAACCTTCGCAGGGAGAATCCGGTATGACGTATCAAACACTCAAACTTCCACCCTTGGCGGATCAAGATGCATTGCGCATCGCAACCTTCTCGAACCTTGACGGTTCTAAACCGCGAATTGGCGTGATTACGCAAGACAATTCATTGATAGATGTTGAAGCGTTGGCTAGTCAGCGCAAGGTGAAGCTGCCCTTCGATTCTTCTTCTATGCTGTCCTTTCTTCATGCGGGCGAGCCCGCTATGCACAGCTTGCATCAACTCATTAAAAACACAGTTAAAGGTTCTGCATTACTTGAGCTCAGCCAGGTGCGTTTGATGTCTCCCATTCCAAAACCACAAGCCAATATTTATTGCGTAGGGTGGAATTATCTTGATCATTTTGATGAGGGTAAAGATGCCCGTGCCGATAAGACCACTAAAGAATATCCCACGGTTCCGGTATTTTTCTCCAAGGGCACCCAGACGATGAATGGCCCGTTTGATTCCATTCCTTATGATGGTTCTTATTCATCAATGATTGATTGGGAAGCAGAACTCGCCGTTGTGATTGGACGTCAGGGACGTAATATCAGTGAAGCGGATGCGATGGATTATGTTTTTGGCTATGCTGCTTTTAACGATACCACCGCGCGCGATGTGCAGCAGAAGCGTCATTCAGGCCAGTGGGTTAAAGGGAAGAGTCTCGATGGGCATGGTCCGATGGGGCCGTGGATTGTGACTAAGAACGGCGTGAATTTGGATGAGACCCGCATTATTTGTAGGGTGAATGGCGTAGAAAAGCAGAATGCCAGCTATCAACAAATGTATTTCAAAATCCCCGTTATTATTTCCGAACTGTCGCGTGGGCTGACTTTGCTTCCGGGCGATATCATTGCTACGGGTACCCCTTCTGGGGTGGGCTACAGCCGCAAGCCTCCAGAGTTTTTGAAGCCAGGTGATGTCATTGAAACCGAAGTGAGTACCGTCGGCGTGATACGGAATAGGATGGCCTAAAAAGAAGACAGATAGTCTAAGTGGCAAGCAATAACAGGATCTGCTGCTCCAGAAAGAAAGGAGTTCTTGAGTATCAGATAACTCGCTTGATCGTCTAAGCCTAAGGCATGAATACGATCAAACTCGAGTAAGCGATCAAATTCAATTTTGCTGTCATCCAAGCGATCAAACACCGTTGCAATATCACTCTTTATTTCCATCAAGGATTTCAGGGACAAGAAAGGCTGAGCCTGCACTGCAACGGTATAGGGGTTTTTGCCGCGAAGATTGGCGAGGTAATCGTGCAGGATCATCTCTTGCTGCTTCCAAGCACCTTCTGCTACGTAAGGGCCCATATCCTTCATTGCCTTCGCTATCGAAGTCTCTAGCTGTAATTGATACCAGTCAGGATCAATGATGAGCTCTTCGTTAAAGATACGTTCGCGTTCCGCTTTTTCTTGATCCGAGCCTGGCGCTGTTCCAAGATGGGGGCCCATGATGCGATGTTGTATCTCTTCAATTGCTTTACGTTTTTCCGCGCTCAGAGGTTTTAGGCGACGACCGATTTCTGAAAAATAGTCATACACCACATGCAGCTCTTTGTAATCACGTTCACATAAATTACCGGGGGTGCCACGTCCTGCTTGAGGAGATTGTTGCCATTCAGCAAGGCGACTGTCTGCAGTCACCTCAACGGGCGCAGTTTTTTTCTTGGTTTTGTTTTTAGCGAATGTGGGCTCTGAAAAGCCTGTTAAGCACACTAGTAGTGCTAAAGATAAAACAAGAGGGCGTTGAAAGATTCTAGTCATTGCTTTATTCATCATCGCTATAAAGAATATCTACTCGGCGATTTTTTGCCCAAGACTGTTCGTCATGCCCTGTTGCCATAGGTTTTTCTTTACCAAAACTTTCGGTTTCAATTTGTTTGGCTGAAGCACCATTGGCAATCATTAACTCTTTCACGCTCTCTGCACGATTGGAACCCAAAGAAATATTGTATTCACGGCTTCCTCTTTCATCACAATTGCCGCGTAACTTCACTTTTGCTTTGGGATTTTGAGCCAGATATTTTGCGTGTGCTAAGACGATTGCTTTGTATTCGTCGGATAAGCTAGCCGTATCAAAATTATAGTACACAGCTCTTCTCGCGATGAGCCCACCTAAGCTGTCTGGATTGGGTATTTCGTTTTTTGTAGCAGCTTTATTGAGGGAGGCTGCGGGAGGTAATACCTGAGGGGCCACTGGAGTTGCAGCAAGAGGGGCAGGAGCTGCAGTAACAGGGGCAGGAGTCGGTGTTTGTATGGGAGCGGGGGGGGGAGTTGGAGCCTCAGGCTTCATCTCAATAACAGGCGGTGGCGCTGATAAAACCGGCGACGGTTCAGGTGGGGGAGGCGCGATTTTAGGAGCTGGGGCGGATGGTGGTGCTTCAGCCACAATTTCTTTTTGGCGATAAGCTGAATCAACGGTAATTGGGCGGGGTGCTACGCGCATACCTGATGGTGTGGTTGCAGTGAAAATTCCTGAAACTTGGGGGATAGCCGATACGGTTGGAGCGCGATAAGTCACTAAGGGGGGGGCTCCCACACCTTGAGGTTGCGCTTGAGGCTGGGTTTGAAGTGGTGCGCGTGGCAATACGATGATGATGTGCTCTTCTTCCTGAACCGAACCATTTAACCTATCGATAAAGTTTGCGCATCCGAAAAGGGAGCCCATCAATGTGGTGCAAATTACAAAACGAATGAGAGGGTTCATGAACTTTTTCCTGGCCTAGCGACGCGATTCAAATCGAATCAAATCACCTTCCCGTAATTTCACTTGTCCTGAATCTTCAGTGAGTTCAGCCACTGCAAACAAGGGTTGCACTTGAATGACTTGAATGGCAGCGAGAGGATTTTCAGGCACTCCTGCTACTTTTCGACCACTGATGCCTTGGGTAGGAAAGTCTTTTTCGCGAAGATATACAACAAGCTTGTCACCCGCTGCGACGCCAGAGGTGGTGCCAGCATTCAAGAATATTTTTTTGCCATCAATGCGAATTATTTTTGCGGTGAAGGGCAAGCATTCCACATCTGCTTCTATCAAATGCGATACTTTATCCAGTGCATGGGCTACAACCTTGCCGTAGGCCGTTTCAAAAAATGCTGCACTCCCAAAAGGTTTATCAGAGGCGCCTGCCACTTCCCCTTTTGCGGATCGCGCCTCGCGGTACAATCCAATTTTAGCCCCACTCAAACCGTCATAAACGCCTACCTCAACTTCAAATTGGCGCTCATCTTCTTGCCAGAAATATTCACCTTTTTTCATGCCAGCATTCGATAGGGTGCCAATCACAACAAATTGAGCATCATGTTCAGAGGCAAGTTCAACGATTTGTTTGCGATTGGATTCTGCTGCTTGAACCGTATTGATCTGATTTTGGTAGACATGACGTTCTGTGGCAAAGCTGATAAATTTTCCGCTTTTTTCTAATCGATTCCGGATATCGGTGGATAAGCCACGCCAAATATCAGGCAGATCACTGACTGAAGCAACATTGGGGATTTCAAAACGTGATGTGATGATTCTTTTTTTGTAGGCTCTAGACTGACCTGAAAGTCCCGCCTTACATGGATCGGTGCTACCTTGAACCACTACGTGCAATAGCTTGCCATCAGACCATTCTTTCACGAGACGCACTTTGCTCATCTCTCCGGCAGCACGCACTCTTGCGCTCTCGAGGGGAGTCCCATTCGGACTGAGGGCAATATAACTTTCTACCTGCGCACCAGATTGAAGTTCGCCTTGCTTCACCGCCTCTAGGATGGCAGTTTCACGAACCAAGTCGATACTGCCTAATTCAAGGGGGGCATAGCCTTCAGCCTCAACGACGCCCGCCTGAGCAGAAAGGCAAAATAAGGCAGCCATGAAGGCTGCCATACCCTGTCTGATCCATCCAACATGAGGATGGTCTTCATAAAGATTAGTCACCGAAGTAGAAACCACCAGAACTGGCGTAACGGCCATTGCTAGCACCTTGAGACTCTGCAGCACGGATGACTGAAGATCCTTGGGAGGTGATTCCTAGGGGTTGGCATGCTGCTGAGGTAAATTGGGTGTCTAGTTCTACTTCTAAAATAGTTTCATAGTTGCCATCTGACATTGGGGTGACAGTGATCACACGAGCGCCACGCACATAGGCGTCGACCGCAATACGCAGGCCATCATTCTTAGACATCATGTCGGCAATCGTACTGTTGCCTGTGACGCGAACACCTGCAACCTGTTCAGCCATTGAACGGTAAGCATCCATTTTAGAAGCACGCATACCTAAGAGTTTTTTCTGTCCAGGTGTTAAGCCGGTTGCTGCACTCGTTGACCCATATCCCACTGCAGAAACCTTCACGCTTCCGGGATTGGTGCACAAAGCATTGGCGGTGCTGGGAGCGTTTGCGGGTGTCACTGCAGCCATAGGGGCGGGGGCTTGCATGGCGGCAGGTGCAGGGGCGTAAGTAGGCGCGCTCATGGGTGCAGCAGGCATAGGCATCATACCCATGCTCGAAGATGGCTGGGTAGTGGCTGTGGCTGAGGTTTGACCTGCGTAGCATTGCACGCAAGTATCTGCCGGCGCGGTCACAACAGTAGTCGTGACTGATTTTTTTGCTTGCGAGGGAACACCCGCACAAGCTGTTAAACCTGCCGCGCAGATCACTGAAAGGAGGAAAGCAATTTTTTTCATGGTATCTCTCTAGGATAAGAACGGCACCACTGAGGCGCAAAACTTGTTAGTGCACGCTATCACGGCATATTAAAGCTAAAACTTTAATTATTAAGTACAAAAACTGATCTTTAGTGAAAAAGCTCACCCTAAGAACGGACTTTTTGGGGGAAACTCATGAGACAGATTGTATAAGCACAAAGAAATGCCCATTGCCTAATTAGAAATGGTTTTGCGTCTTGTTTTTGCCGTTTGCGGCTATTTGCCCACCATGACGGCTGCGTTTTGCCCGATGATCCGCTGAATCTTTGAACGAAGCGTTTAGGCTTTCACGTTCAGTAATGTTCCGGTGACCTGGCCATCTGCATTGATATGCGAACCGTTTTGAGGGGGCGGTGGTGGGGGGGGAGGGGGCTGCTGGGCGCTGACAGCAGATGCTTTGGCGGCGGCGGCTGCTTTGGCAGCCGCTTCAGCAGTGGTTCGCGCTGCAGCTTGAGCGGAAGAAGGGGTACCGGAGGTTGTTAAAAAGTTCGTCACCGCCTCAGAGCCTTGAGTGTTGATGGTTTGACTGGCCGAGAGAACAGAAGTGCTTGCTACGCGCTGAGCAGCGGCACTGGCAACCGAATTGGCAATACTAGAGTTAGAGTCAACAGCGCCATCCGGGCCATTATTGCTCTTGGATGCTGGATCGGTATTATCCGTCCCGGGCTGATTCACAACCTGAACGCGAAAACCTATCGAACCGATAATAGACATTTTGTATACGCTTGCCTTAAGAAATACTCAGTATTTATGGCTAAATTTAGCCTCTCATCGGATTATCGGCAAAAAAACTTAAATCTTTAGGGCGCATCCGTAGAAAAAAGTTTGTAAACTTGACCCTGATCTATCAGCCCATGACAATTCAATTCGTTACGTGGCCTTTCAAGCTTGGCCGGACTCAACATTTTCCATGGAGCTGTATTCATGACTGCTATTCCCAGCCAAATGAGCTGTATTGATATCCCTGAATTTGGCCCCCCCTCAGTGTTGCGAAGCACAACCCGCGATGTCCCCGTGGCGGGCCCCCATCAGGTGCTGGTTAAAGTTGCGGCGGCCGGAGTTAATCGCCCAGATTGCCTGCAACGTGCTGGTTATTACCCTGTTCCTCCCGGAGCCTCAGATTTGCCGGGTCTGGAAATTGCAGGCGAAGTGCTTGCTTTGGGGGAAGGCGTGGATTCCTCTATGTTGGGAAAAAAGGTATGCGCCTTAGTCCAAGGCGGCGGTTATGCCGAATATTGCGTTGCCGATGCGGCCTTATGCCTGCCTATCCCTGAAGGATTTGAAATGGAGGCAGCGGCTTGCCTTCCCGAAACCTGCTTTACGGTGTGGTCAAATATATTCGATCGTGCGGGCTTGAAAGCAGGAGAAACCTTGCTGGTTCAAGGTGGGGCAAGCGGGATTGGGACAACCGCGGTGCAAATGGCCAAAACTTTGGGTTTTCGTGTATTTGCCACGGCGGGTAGTGATGAAAAATGTCGTGCGGTGGAAGGCCTGGGGGCCGAGCGGGCCATTAACTACAAAACTGAAGACTTTGTTGCCGTTGTTAAAGAAGCAACGGGAGGAAAAGGGGTGGATGTGATCCTGGATATGGTCGCGGGCGACTATATGCAGCGCGAGGTCAAAGCCGTGGCAGATGATGGCCGCATTGTGCTCATCGCCTTTTTAGGCGGCGCAAAAGCGCAGGTAGATTTTGGTGAAGTCATGCGTCGTCGTATTACAATTACGGGCTCTACTTTGCGCCCACGCTCAGTGGCTTTCAAAGCAGCCATCGCCCAATCATTGACTGAAAAAGTGTGGCCGCTTCTCAATAGCGGTCAGATGAAGCCAGTTATTTATGCTCAGTTTTCCCTTGAGCACGCTGCCAAGGCGCATGCCTTAATGGAAAGCGGCGCCCATATGGGAAAAATTGTTTTACTTAATCAGCATTAAGCGAGGCCTATGCAAACTCCTGATTGGACTTTCCCCTATCCCTCCACCCGCATGCCGGTGTTTTGCCGACGCGGTGTGGCGACCTCGCAGCCTTTAGCAGCACAAGCAGGTTTAGCGGTATTGCGAGAAGGGGGCAATGCCATTGATGCAGCCATTGCTTCTGCTATTACGCTGACCGTGGTTGAGCCCAATATGAATGGCATCGGCTCGGATGCATTTGCGATTTTGTGGGATGGAGAAAATTTGCATGGTCTGAATGCTTCAGGACATTCGCCTGCGGGTTGGACACCAGATCGCTTTGCAGGCAAATCCGCCATGCCGGTTCGGGGTTGGGATGCGGTGACAGTGCCGGGCTGTGTTTCAGCTTGGGTTGCTTTGTCTGAGCGTTTTGGGCGGTTGCCTTTTGCGCGCTTATTTGAAGATGCCATTCATTTCGCCACGGAAGGCTTTATGGTTCCGCCCATCGAAGCCGCCAACTGGGCCAAGCAAGCAGAAGAACTGCAGGTTCATCCAGATTTTAAGCGTGATTTCATGCCAGAAGGCCGCACGCCTCGCGCGGGGGAATATTTTAAGTTTCCAGCGCAGGCTAGGACATTGCGAGAGATTGCTGAGACAAAAGGTGAATCTTTTTATCGCGGGGCACTCGCCAAGAAAATGGCATCCCATGCCTTAGCAGGGGGGGGCGCCCTGACTGAGGCCGATCTCGCTGCGCATCAAGTGGATTGGGTTAAGCCATTAGAAATCGATTTTCATGGCCATACCCTGCACGAAATTCCACCCTCAGGTCAGGGGATTTCTGCGCTGATTGCCTTGGGGATTTTGAAAGAAATTCCCGGTTTTGCACTTCTGCCTCCTGATAGCGTGCAAAGTGTGCATTACCAAGTTGAAGCGATGAAGTTAGCTTTTGCAGAAGTGCATGCGCGTGTCGCTGATCCTGCTTACATGAAAGATGATCCTCATCTATGGCTAACGCCAGACTATCTGGCTAGTCGTGCGAAATGGATCGATCCTAATAAGGCTCAAAAATTTGGGCCCAGCGAAATAGCCAAAGGGGGCACGGTATATCTCACCGCTACCGATGATGAAGGCCGAATGGTGTCTTTCATTCAAAGTAATTACATGGGCTTTGGCTCCGGCATTGTGGTGCCAGAGACCGGAATTTCTTTGCAAAATCGTGGGTGTGGTTTTTCACTCATTGAAGGACACCCCAACCAAGTCGGCGCATCAAAACGTCCTTATCACACTATATTGCCTGGATTTGTAACGAAAGAAGGTAAGCCAGTGATGAGTTTTGGAGTGATGGGGGCAATCATGCAGCCTCAAGGTCATGCGCAAATGATGATTCGTATGGGATTGCATCAGCAAAACCCGCAAGCCGCGGTCGATGGGCCAAGGTGGCAGGTTGACGCGGATCAAAACACCGATCTTGAACCGCATTTTGGGGCAGAGACCATCTCTGCGCTGCGCGCCATGGGACATACCCCACCACCTTCGGGTTCTGCTTTTGGTTTCGGTGGGGCACAACTGATGTTGAAAATGCAAAATGGTGGATACTGCGCAGCTTCGGATTCGCGCAAGGATGGTTTAGTAGCGGGTGATTGAACTATTTGCCTTGTTTTACGCTTTGTCACAGTCTTGAGCATGTGCAAATGATCTGAACAGTGCAAAATACGCCCCTAGTTTTACGCAGCCCCGGTAGCTCAGTGGATAGAGCAACCCCCTCCTAAGGGGTAGGTCGCACGTTCGATTCGTGTTCGGGGCGCCATACATAAACGAAATGCGCTAAGGCACTTTCATACAACGGGTGCACACTATGTCTGAATCAGATGTAACAACAGAAACTTCAAAAGAGCCACCAAAAATAAATGCCCAAGCACTGATTTCACGCTTGGTTTCAGCTACTACTTTGTTTAAAGGCTTTGCGACTTCTGATGTGGAGTCATTGATTGCCGTCTCAAAGAAAGTGAAATTCAAAGCTGGCGATGATATTTTTTTGGCAGGGGATCAGGCCCGTGAGATGTTTGTATTGCTTTCGGGTGAAGTGATGGTGTGGACGGATCCTCCCGGCCGTGATCAACCTTTGGGTACCCTATCTGTGGGAGCGCACTTCGGTGAAATGGCGATCATCAATTCCAAAAGTTTGCGCAGCACGAATGTCTCTGCAACGAAAGATGGATTGGCCATAGCGTTTAGTCCCTTACGTCTCCATGATGCGCCCTCAGCCGAGCCTATGATTTATCGCAATGTGGCACGCCAATTAGCAGATCGTCTTGCTGCGATTGAAAAAAACAAGTGAAGCACACGCATATAGGCTTCTTAAGTTGATGGATGTGAAACCAAATTTACCCCGCGCAGTTCTGATTATTTCATTGGTTAGTTTTTTCAATGATGTTGCATCAGATATGGTCATTCCTTTGCTGCCCTTGCTGCTCGCTGGTTCAGTGGGTGGGGGGGCCATTGCACTGGGTATGGTTGAAGGTACAGCTGATGCGGTTGCCAGTGCAATGCGATTATGGTCTGGCAAACGCAGTGATCGCAGCGGTTCGGGGCGCAAACCTCTTGCCTTGTGGGGGTATATATTATCGAATGCCGTGCGCCCCCTTTTGGGTTTGGTGAGCGCCTGGTGGGGAATGCTCTTGCTGCGCGCCATTGATCGAGTTGGCAAGGGGGTGCGGAGCGCTCCTAGAGATGCCCTTTTAGTCGATATCACTCCAGCTGATCAGCGAGGTCAAGCCTTTGGTTTACACCGTGCGTTTGACAATGCCGGAGCGGTATTGGGCGCATTGCTTGCTGCCTGGGTTTTAAGCCAGCCTGACACGGATGTGCGTACAGTTGTGATGTGGTCTGCATTGCCAGGTTTGATTGCAGTCCTGATTTTTGCCTTGGGAGTGAAAGAACCTCAGCAATTGCAACGCTCTTCTGCGTTAAAGACGGAAGCTAGGATTTCATCCTCAACGCAATCCTCTCTTTTTCAGAGCCACTTTTTACAGCAAAATCCTAAGCTTAAACGCTATCTGGCTGCCTTATTATTGTTCACCTTATCGCGCTCCTCTGAAACATTCATTGTGTTGCGTGGACACGAATTAGGAATCCCTGCGGGTACTTTGCTCATGCTTTGGGCGGGTCTTAATGCAGCCAAGTCGCTCACGGCACATTTAGGTGGGGGCTGGGCCGATCAGCACGGTCGCTTGGTGGTGCTCAGACTATCTTGGATAGGAAGTGGTCTGGCCAGTATTGGTTTGGCCTTGGCGCCGAGTGCAGAGATGCTGATGCTGGTTGCCTTGCTAGGTAGCTTGCCACTTGGCTTGGGAGAAGGTGCAGAGCGAGCCTATATCGCAGATCTTGCCCCAGATCATCAACGCGGTACGGCTTACGGCTGGTATAACCTGACTACCGGGGCGGCAGCGATTCCTGCCGGCTTATTGTTTGGCGGCTTGTGGCATTATGCTGGCGCGCCCGTAGCCTTTGGTGTGGCGGCTGTGTTTGGTTTAAGTGCATTGCTTTTCCTGCCAACGTCTCGCACTGAGCTTTAAAGTATTCACATTCATCTCACCAAGCCAAAGTGTCTTAGTAGCTTTTTTATTTCTTTTGAGTGATCCCCATGCCAGTTATGACTCTCGAAGGTGCTTGCCTTGCCTTCGGCCATCACCCTCTTTTAGATCATGCCGACCTTGTTATTGAATTAGGTGAACGTGTTGCCCTTATCGGTAGAAATGGAACGGGTAAAAGTAGCTTAGTGAAAGCCGCTATGGGAGAAGTACAACTCGATGACGGCAAGTTATGGTTGCAACCTGGAATTCGCATTGCACATGTGGCGCAAGAACCGCCAATGAATATGGATGAAACCGTATTTGAGGCCGTAGCGGGAGGCTTGGGTGCGCTGCGCACGGCATTGGTAGACTACCATCATCTCAGCACGCGATTGGCAAGCCAAGACCATGCCTCTGATGAAGACTTGGCAAGATTGGCAGACCTTCAACATGTTCTTGATTCGGAAGAAGGCTGGTCGCAGCAAGCGCGTGTAGAAGCCACGGTTGCGCAAATGAATTTGCCCTCTGATACCAAAATTTCGATGCTGTCTGGCGGCTGGAAAAAGCGCGTGGCCTTGGCAAGGGCATGGGTAAGTGATCCTGAGTTACTTTTGTTAGATGAGCCTACGAACCATTTAGATATTGAAACGATTGAGTGGTTAGAAACCCAACTAAAACAGTTCCGCGGTGCAGTGTTATTCGTGACGCACGATAGACGCTTTATGGATCAGGTGGCCACTCGTATTATTGAATTAGATCGAGGCAGACTCGGAGATTACGGGAGTTCATGGAGTGATTATGAGCAGCGAAAAGCGGATCAACTTGCACGTGAGACAGTTGAAAATGCGAAGGCTGATAAGTTGCTCGCGCAAGAAGAAGTGTGGATTCGCAAAGGGGTAGAAGCCCGTCGAACACGCGCTGTGGGGCGGATTAATCGACTTGAACAATTACGCGCAGCCCGCGCTGCAAGGCGTGAACGCTTCTCTGGTGTTCGCCTCGCTGTCGATTCCGGAGACAAAAGCGGAGAGTTGGTCGCAGATTTACATCAAGTCTCGATTGAAATTCCGGGACGTACCTTGGTTCGTAACTTCACCACGCGCATCATTCGCGGAGATTGCATAGGACTCATTGGTGGGAATGGTGCCGGTAAAACGAGCTTCCTGCGTGTGTTGCTGGGTGAGCAAGTTCCTAGTTCAGGTGAAGTCAAAATGGGCACTAAATTACAGCTCGCCTATTTTGACCAGATGCGTGCACAACTCGATCCTGAATCTACGCTCATGGATACAATCAGCCCTGGCTCAGATACCGTTGAAGTGCGTGGAGTGCGTAAGCATGTATTGAGTTATCTCGGCGATTTTTTATTTCCTCCTGAGCGGGCTCGCGCCAAGGTGAAATCGCTTTCTGGTGGTGAACGCAATCGACTGCTGTTAGCACGATTGTTTGCGCGCCCCGCAAATCTGTTGGTAATGGATGAGCCCACTAATGATTTGGATATTGAGACCCTAGAATTGCTAGAAGAGCTCTTATCTGATTATCCCGGTACTTTGATTTTAGTCAGTCATGATCGCGCTTTTCTAGATAATGTAGTGACTCAAGTCATCGTGCTGGACGGGGAGGGCGGTGTTCTTGAAAACGCAGGGGGTTATGAAGATTTTCGTCGTTGGAGAGATAGCAAAGAAGGCAAGGCTTACTTTGCAGAACAGCATCAGTTGGCGCTCAACGATAGAAAAATAAAAGAGGATGGCTTCATCACTGAAACGGCCAAAGTCTCAGACTCACTCTCCTCTTTTACTTCGGATCAATCTAAGCCTGTGGCCACTTCTTCAAAACCACGGGTGAAACTAAGCTTCAAAGAGCAAAAAGAACTGGATAATTTGCCAGCAACAATTGAAAATTTAGAGGCCGAACAAGCCACAGTCGCAAGAAGGCTTGCTGATCCCGAAACCTACCAAGGTGATCCCTCCTTAGTAAAACAACTCACCGATCGAGCAACAGAAATTGAGGCGCTTATTTTGGCTGCAATGACGCGATGGGAAACCCTGGATGCCAGGCAAAAAGGGAATGCGAAGTCATAGAGGCAGCGAAATTAGAGATACGCCTAAGCCAAACCTGTGTTCTCTTGGCGCGAGCGAACTTGCTGAAAAGGCGGGTTCAAAGAGGTGAAGATTTCTGCTGGGGTGCCCAACGCAGCAATCTTACCTAACTCTAGAACCACTACCTGATCGGCCAAGCGGGTGACTTCTTCAATCGCATGTGTGACGTAGAGCATAGGAATACGCAATTCGTCGCGCAGAGTTTCAAGCCAAGGAAGGATTTCTAGACGGCGTGCCATATCCAAAGAGGCAAGCGGTTCATCTAGTAACAGTAATTTAGGGGAGGTTGCTATTGCTCGCGCAATGGCAATACGTTGTTTCTCTCCTACTGAAAGCGCATGAGGCTTTCGTTTTAATAAGGCTCGTAACTCGAGTAATTCAATGGCCTTCAGCAGGGCCTTTTGGGACGCTTCAGACTCAACGCGCTTTAAGCCAAATTCTAAATTGTGTTCAACACTCAGATGTGGAAATAGGCTCGCCTCTTGGAATACGTATCCTATCGGGCGCTTCCAGGTAGGAACAAAAAGATGAATCGCATCATCCTGCCAGAATTCGCCCTCAACTTGTATGAGGCATTGGTTTGGTTTTTCAAGCCCAGCAACGCAACGTAACAAACTTGTTTTGCCAGAACCTGAGGCGCCATATACTGCTGTAATTCCCTGGGAGGACAAACTCAGGTTGACCTCTAGAGTAAACTCTGGACGAGTGAGTTGTAGGCGAATCTGATTTGTCATTAATTCAGAACCCTGGTCGCGCGCGGATTCAATAGCGACAAAGTAAATAAGACCAAGAAAGAAAAGGCCACCATTCCTCCTGCAAGCCAATGGGCTTGTGCATACTCCATCGCTTCAACATGACTATAGATTTGGGTAGAGAGTACCTGGGTTTGTCCGGGGATATTTCCGCCGATCATCAACACAACACCAAATTCTCCGATGGTGTGTGAAAAGCTCAATATCGCCGAACTGATCAGCCCGGATCGGGCCATGGGGAGGGCAACCGAAAAAAATGCATCTATAGGGTTTGCACGCAAAGTGGCTGCGATTTCCATAGGTTTAGGGCCCATTGCTTCAAAAGCAATCTGAATCGGTTGAACCGCAAAGGGAAGTGAGTATAAGACTGAGCCCAACACCAAGCCAAAAAAAGTAAAAGATAAACTACCAAGACCCAGTGCCTGCGTTGCCTGGCCCAAAGGGCCATGAGGCCCCATCAATATCAAAAGATAAAAACCCAGTACGGTAGGGGGTAAAACTAAGGGAAGGGTAATCAGAGCGCTGATCGGTGCGCGAAAAACGGAATGCGTATTCGATAGCCACCATGCAATGACCGTTGAAATAGGCAAAAGAATGAGCGTAGTCAGGCTGGCTAATTTAAGAGTGAGCCAAATCGCCTGCAGATTACTCGGGTTCAGGACACTTTCAATCATAGGCTATGCGCTTACGCGATTAAAATTGATAGCCATACGCTTGCATTATTCTTTTAGCCTTATCCGTTTTTAGAAAAGCCAAAAATGCTTTAGCAGCTGGATTGTCTTTACCCGCATTCAATAAGATCGCATCTTGATGAAGCGGGCGATAAAGATCAGAGGGAACTATCCAAGCCGACCCGTCTTTGAGTTTCCCATCTAAAAAAACTTGTGACAAAGCTATAAAACCTAGCTCAGCATTTGCACTTGCGACAAACTGAAAAGTTTGACCAATATTTTCTCCTTGAACCAATTTGGATTTGAGTTTGTCTGTCAGCCCAAGTGCTTGGAGGGTTTGTGCAGCCGCTTGTCCATACGGTGCTAATTTAGGGTCAGCAATGGCAACATGATGAAAGCTGGCATTTCGCAACACTTCTCCCTTGCTGTCTACAAAGCCTTCGCGGGCACTCCATAACACCAAAACGCCCGTGGCATAGGTGAAGCGGGTGTGCGCAATTCCTGATTTCTCATTTTCGATACGCTCAGGAGTTTCTTGATCCGCAGAGAGTAAAATATCGAACGGGGCTCCGTTTTGAATCTGGCTATAAAACTTTCCGGTGGCACCAGATGAAACCTTTATATGATGGCCCGATGCATCTTGAAAAGTACTCACTAGTTTTTGCATGGGTGCGCTGAAGTTCGACGCTACCGCTATGCTTGTCTCTTGCCCGCAAACCGCAAGCGAAACAAAGCCCAATGCTAAAACAAGAGAAATACAATGACGTTTGAGGTTCATGGGGGATGGATTGGTTTATTCTCAGTTTAGGGCAATTTAAATCTTTTTAATCAAGATTTGAGCGTAACACGCTTGCAATCGATTGATTGATTTTGCGGGGTACAATGCAAAACTGGATGTACTGAAGTGGATTGAATGGATCCTAGTGGGATTTTTATGAATGGAGTGCAAGGATGCGATTAGCGTTAATTGGAAGTGCAGATTTTGGTTGTGCTGCGTTAGAGGCTTTTTTGGATCGCGGTGACGAAGTGGTTGCTGTGTTCTGCCCTCCAGATAACCCCAAATCTAGCAAGCCAGAAGCACTTAAAGAGGGAGCTTTGGCACGCGGTATTACGCCTATTCAGTTGCCTTCATTGAAAGGCCCGGAGGCGGCTAAGGCAATGCGTGATAGTGGGGCAGAAATTTGCGTGATGGCTTATGTTTTGCAATTCGTTCCGCAAGAATTAGCCCACATTCCAAAGCATGGAACCATTCAGTACCATCCTTCGCTCTTGCCCAAGTATCGCGGGCCTAGCGCCATTAACTGGGCGATCGCATTAGGTGAAACCCAAACCGGATTGACCATCTTCCGGCCCACTGATGGCTTAGATGAAGGGGCCATTATTTTGAAAAAAGAGGTAGCGATTGGTCCTGACGATACCTTGGGCCAAGTTTACTTCGATCGTCTTTTTCCGATTGGAGTGGCTGCACTTCTAGAAGCCGCAGATCTTGTTGTTGCGGGTAAACATACCGAGGTGACACAAGACGAGTCTCAAGCTACCTATGAGGGTTGGTTTGACCAAGCAGCTGCGCGCATTCATTGGGCATCTCACGTTACGCAAACGTACAACCTGATTCGCGCTTGTAATCCTGCCCCTGGCGCTTGGGCGATGTATGCCGGAAAAAAAATTCAGATTTACGATGCGCATCTTCAGGTCAATCCTACTTTTGCTACTGTTCGAGGTAAGCCCGCCGAGGTCATCGAGGTCGGTGCAGAATCATTCACTGTGGGTTGTCACGGTGGCGCAATTGAAGTGCTCAAGGCCAAAGGGCCCGAAGGTGGCAAAGTCAGTGGCGCAACGCTTGCAGGTGCGCTCAATATCGAGAAAGGTCAATTTTTTGATTTTTGATTTCTTCTTCTACGCATTCTTCTAATAGAAAGTTTTTCATGGATAAAAAATCTGCAGAATTGATGATGAAAATTGCGCCTCGAATCCCTCTATTTAGGGGATTAGGACAGGGGCAGATTGAGGAACTGATCAATTGCGGAAAGTTGCTAACCGCTGAGCATGGCGATGTCGTCATTGAAGAAACCGATAAAGCGGATTCGTTCTATATTTTACTTAAAGGTGAAACTTCAGTTGAAAAACGCTTGGGCGATGACATTATTAACATCGCAAAATTGACCGGTGGAGAATGCTTTGGTGAAATGAGTCTTATTGAGCCAATGAGTGATCGTTCTGCCCGTATCAGAGCAATGATGCATTGCATTTTAATTAAATTTAACCTGAATGCTGTGAAGCATTTTCCTGATCTGAATGCAGCGCTTACCCTGAATGTTGCCAGGATTTTGACCCGCCGCTTGCGTTCAATGAATGCGAATTTGGTGACCTTGAGCGTAGACCTTCATCATAAGGGTGATGAAGGCGATCAAAAGCCTGAAGAGGCAGTCAAATCGGATGCGGATGAAAAACCTGGCCAAGTGCATGATTCCAGTTCAGAGTTGTTCATGAAGACTGAGCACGACTTAGAAAAGCCCCAATAAAAATTCTTGCTTAAGCAGATCGCAGTATTCTTGAGTTCAGACCGGGCGAGATTGAAACCATTCGGTTTGCAGTGACACATTTCTGCTGTACTCAAATAAAACCTAAGGAAATTTTTGGATATGGCGGGAAGAAACGCTGCCTCTTCAGACTCTATAAAGCAGTCCAATGCGATTCTGGCGTCATTGCATCAAGGTCTTGCCTTTCATCAACAGGGTGATGTTGAGAAAGCTAAAGAAGTTTACGAAAGTATCCTGAAGATTCAACCCGATAACTTTGATGCGCTTCAGTTGTTGGCATCATTATTTCAAATGGTTGGCAATAACTTAATTGCGATCGAACTTTTCGATAAAGCATTAAGGGTAAAAAAAACCTACGCACCGGTATTCTCTAATCGAGGTAACTCACTCAAAGAGCTCAATCGCTTTGATGAGGCGCTGCAAAGTTATGATCAAGCCATCGCGCTTAAACCAGATTTTACTGAGGCGTATACCAACCGAGGCGCCACACTGCACGCACTCAAACGCTTTGATGAGGCAGTACGCAGTTATGATCAAGCCATTGCGCTGATGCCAAACTATGCAGAGGCGTATTCCAATCGGGCAATAGCGCTGCATGAACTGAAGCGATTCGACGAGGCAGTGCTCAGTTGCAATCAAGCCATTGCACTTAAACCTCACTTTGCCGAGGCCTATTCCAATCGTGGTAACGCGCTCAGAGAGCTTAAGAGATGTGATGAGGCGCTGCTCAGTTACGATCAAGCCCTTGCACTCAAGCCAAACTTTGTAGAGGCGCATTTTAATTATGGCGCCCTACTTCAAGAACTCAAGCGATTGGATGAAGCCCTCATTCGTTTCGAAAAAGCCATCGCGCTTAAACCTGATCATTCCAAGGCGTATTTCAATCGTGGTGCAATACAGCAAGAACTTAAGCGATGGGATGAAGCCCTGATTAGTTTCGATGCAGTCTTAGCACTCAGACCTAATGATGCGGATGCGTATTCCAATCGTGGCGCTATATTGCATCAACTCAAACGGTTCGAGGAGTCACTGGCTAGTTACAGTCAAGTTGTTCATCTTAAACCTAACGATGCTGAGGCCTATTCGAATCAAGGGGCATTACTGCAAGAACTGAAAAGAGGGGAAGAGGCCCTAGAGCGTTACGCAAAAGCCCTTGCACTCAAGCCAGATTATGCTGAGGTGTTGTCTAATCAAGCGCTCACTCTGCAAGACCTTAATCGCTTGGATGAAGCTTTGATGAGTTGCGATCAGGCTATTTCAATCAAACCCGACTTTGCGCAGGCTTATTCTAATCGCGGGAATGTTCTTAAGGATTTGCAGCGACTCGATGAGGCGCGGTCCGATTATGATCAAGCCATTGCGCTCAACCCAGACTATGCCGAGGCCTATTTTAATAAGTCATTAATCGAGATCGTCACGGGGAACTTTAGTGAGGGATGGTCTCTTCATGAGTGGCGAATCAAAGAGCAGAAAAAGAAGGCTTTCTACTACAACTTCCATTCACTTGCTTGGAGGGGGCAAGAAAGCATTCAAGGCAAAAGAGTTTTCATTCATCATGAACAAGGATTGGGCGATAGCATTCAATTTTGCCGCTATATCGCGATGGTGAAATCGCTGGGGGCTTCAATCATCCTTGAAGTACCCAAACCCCTCGTGTCGTTTATTTCATCAATGGCGTGTGAAATGCAGGTGATCTCAAATGGAATGCCCATACCTGAATTTGATGCGTTTTGCCCGATTATGAGTTTGCCTTATGCATTTAAAACCTCTATCGACACGATACCTTTTCATACACCCTATCTCTTTCCAGATAAAGAAAAGGTAAAACGTTGGCAGAATAAACTGGGTGAATCCAATATGCCCAGAGTTGGATTAGTGTGGTCTGGTAACCACGATCATAAAAACGATCACAATCGTAGCGTGAGGCTAGAAGATCTTTTGACTTGCATTGACCTACCCATTGAGTGGCATTCTTTGCAAAAAGAATATCGTTTACATGAGATTGAACTCTTAAATCAGCATCCAGAGATCCATCAGCATCAAAACGATCTGACGGATTTTTCTGATACTGCTGCGTTGATTGCCTGTATGGACCTTGTGATCAGTGTAGATACCAGTGTTGCCCATGCAGCGGGTGCGATTGGCAAACCGGTTTGGATCCTCTTACCCTTTATACCTGACTATCGATGGTTATTAGATCGTGAAGATAGTCCTTGGTATCCCAATGCCAAACTTTTTAGGCAGAATGAAAACAGAAGTTGGGCGGATGTGATTCATCGGGTGAAACAGAATTTGGCCGAGCGCTTTAAATAGATCTAATTTATAACGGGATTTTTGCGATTCCTTGTTCGCTGCTTTTTACCTTATTTGTTGAATCAAGATCTCAAATAAAGAACCTGCAAAGAACAGCCTGGGCTCATCATGGCAGCAAGAGATTTAACTTACTTTTGCAAAGTGTTCATCGTTGAGTTGTTGCGCTGTGATGTGGTCACGTCTCATTCTTCGCATATCGATTGCTGATATGACGATGACTCTTCCACTATGTAACCTTAACCGAGTCAACTTTGAAAGTTTTTCCTTGATGATTTGAGGTTTCACTCTATCTTCAATCACGGCATCAGATTTTTGAACTGTATCTTTCAGATCACTCATTCTGTCTTCTGAGTCAATGAAACTCTTCATCATACTTCTCATCAAGTTAGGGGTGATTGCATCCATTAAATTTTGATCTTTCTTGAGAGTATTGACATCCATCTTGAGGCAAATTAATTCTGTGATTGCTATCACTTTATTAGTATGAATTGAAGCATCAAATAAAACCCTGAAACCAAACAAATCGTTAGATGATAAAACTCTCGGTGTTATTCTTTTTTGAGAGTCTGTGAATTCCAAAGAACATTTCCCATTCAAGATTAAGAAGACATCATCGGTTTTTTGAGATGCAGTCAAAACAACTTCTTCTTCATCGAATTGAACAATGCTGCTCAGTTCAAGAACACGATTCACTTGCTCTTCACTCAATCCATCAAAAAGTGAAAACTGAGAAGCTTTTCTCTTCATAAAACGAACTGTAGTGATGTTCACGTTTGATCCTGATCATTATGCATGGGACCAGTGTGCGCTTAACCATGCAAAGCACAAGAGATCATTTGCATTAGAGCGAAATGAGTGGTTTTGCGTGAATTAAAACTGCCTGCGGCGATCTCATTTTTCAGCGCTTGCAGTTGGGTGGCCTGCTTGCAAGCACGATAGATGCGGGGAAGTGAAGACTCAAACACAACGCCCACAAGGCGCGAACCGTGTGAGCGTATTTTGAGTGATGAGCAGAATACTACCGCTTCGATATATACCGCTCCAGAGGGTTTTCGTATGATTTTGAAATCAGGATCACGCCATGATTTGATAGCTCTCGGCATGAGCGATCGGACGCACCGAGCGTTCGTTCTTTTCCATCTTCACCAACCCATACCGAGACATGGTTTTCAAAGTGCGGGATAAGTTACCTTGCTTACGCCC
>CAIVHB010000149.1 GCA_903905585.1 uncultured Ferrovum sp.
TCTAAAAGAGCAGTCCATTGCCCAGTTGCTAATTCCAATGCTGAATTGGATGCAGCAGAAATATGGCCATTTTCCTTTCTAAAAAAAACTTTAATTCGAGTATCGTTCGCGCTTTTTTCTTTAAGAAAAGCTCGTACCCAAGGATCAGAGGAACAATCGTCTGCGATGCATAACTCCCAGTTTGGATAGAGTTGTTGCTCAACTGATTCTATTGCTTGGCGAAGAAACTCTATAGGTGAATTATAGGTGGGCATAATCACGCTAATTAATGGCGGAGTAGGCCATGAATGTATGATGCTCCGATAAGAGCTTCTAAGGTCTTCAGTGAGCGTGTCGTATTTTTTGACCCAATGACTATAATCATTGCGGTCATGTCCCTCCGATTGAGGAACGGCTTGATTTTCTGTTTTGGAAACCACTAAGGAAATCTTGGAAACCAACCCTGGAAAACCTTCATTTTTAAAAATCTTCAGAGCTTTTAGCAATAACGCTAAAAAGCCACCATGGGCTTTAGCAAACTTATAAATTCTTATAGGCCAACTCAAGTCGCCCCTCAAAAACGAAGAAAACCAGCGAAAAGGATAGGTGATACGCCAACTAGTAGAATTTAATAATGCTTGATTGGTGATCGTTAATTCTTGATTTAATTGTCGTAGTTGATGAACTTCATGTTCCAAACTCATCAATTGATCAGTGAGTGAATTTTTTTGGGGGGAACGGGTTTGAATATGCTCCAAGACGACTAAAGATCGGCGAGCCCGAATCAGTTTTTTTAGGCGCAGTTTATTTGCAGAAGAAAGGATATGAATAGCAGATTTCCTCCTTCTTGACTTCAAGATGCGTTCGCGCAATCCGCTACCATTAATAGCTTCTACCTCTGATGCTTGCATCAAATATTCTAGTGCTCGATTTTCCCTGATTCTAGTTATCACCTGTTTTTTTAAGGTCATATTAATGATGGTCAAATCTTTTTGAAAATTGCTGCTGCTATAAGCCCTAAATTACCAAGCAGTGTTTGTCTATGTATGCCGCTTTTTTTCAGATGAAATAGCCGTGGAACGATACTCATTTCGCGCGCCTTGATAAAACGCTCCAAAATTTCCTGATTGTCTGGTGTAAGTTTATCCAGCATTTTGCGAAGCGCCAAAATATTATTGTCGTTCCATATGCGAAAGCGGCCTTGTCCCAACATGCGAATACGTTTAAGACGCGCTCCCCAAGTGCTATTCATCCCAACTAAGTTTCCGTCATGTTGTCGATAGCGAAGCCTTGGTACCTTATCGTAAAAAACCTTTCCTCCGCACCCTGTGACCAATAAATAAGTCCACCAGTCGTGACTGACTACGGGAATATCTTGTCCTGCTTCGACTAGAAGAGATCGTGCTGCATTATTAAACACCATTGTGTTCCCTCCACCGATATTTTGCATAAGGGCATTGGCAAAACTTGGACGTTTTGAAAATAAAGGGGACAAACCAATTTCAATATTATTTGAATCAACTAAACATGAACGAGAACAATACAAAGCGGGAATATTTTGAGGAACCGATGACAAGAACTTGATGGCGCACTCTAGTTTGTCTTTGTCCCAGATGTCATCTTGGTCTGAGTAAGCATAAACATCTGCTTCAATGCTAGCTTTGCAAGTTAACGATAGAAAGTTACCTACAAAACCTTTAGCCGGACCTCTAAAAATGCTCAGACGAATTTGACCAAGAGTTTCCAAGTATGACTTTAATATAGTGCTGGTTTTATCTTTGGACCCATCATCTGAAACAAATAGCTGCCAATGAGTATGAGATTGCGCAACGATCGAATCAATTTGCTCAATTAAATAGTTCTCTGCTTGATAGGTGCACATGAGGATGGCAACTTTAGGAGCTTGTATTTTTACCCCCCCCTCAATACTCTGAGTACTCTGATAATTGTTTTTCAAACGACAGGCTTCAGCCGCAAGCTCTTTAAGCCTATGGCCATATTTGCCTTAGCTATCACTACAGCACTCGAATTGCCTAAAATTACTAGACTACAGTTTGAAGCCTGCGGCCACAGCGTCGCTGTAGAACATCTTCACGGTATCTAAAGAGTAGGTGTCTAAGTCATAGCCCACAAGAGAAAGTTTTTTGATGATGTCATTGGTGACGGTAATCACTTGGCAGCCTATGTCATCAGCTTGGAAGATATTCAGTAATTCTCGAGGGCTGGCCCAAATGAGTTCGGCAGCGGGTGCGACTTTGAGCATTTCCACTGCAGCCGCCATTAAAGGGACTGGATCCAAGCCCGTATCCGCGATTCGACCTGCAAATACTGATACATAGCTGGGGACAGTTGGATTGAGTGCAGCCACCACATCACGAACTTGAGTCAAGGTCATGATGGCAGTGACATTCATTTTAACCTGCTTTACACCTAGCTTTTTAACCAAGGCATAACAGGTTTCTTGTTGGGTATTGGTGACAGGAATCTTCACATAAACGTTACTGCCCCAGCTCGCGATTTCCATCGCTTGGCGTTCCATTTCTGCAAAGTCGTCAGAAAATACTTCAAATGACAGAGGTTTATCTTTAATGTGGGTGAGGATGTCTTTGCAGAAGGCGCGATAGTCAGTAATTCCTGCCTTCTTCATCAAAGTGGGGTTGGTCGTTAAGCCTTTCACATAAGGTTTGGCGTACATTTCCAACATACCTGCTTTATCCGCACCATCAGCAAAAATCTGAACCTTCAGGTCCTCTACTTTTTTCATTTTATTTTCCTAAAATTATGTTAGCTGCCTCAGCAAGAGACTGCACACGGTAGTCTACGGTTTCTGGTTGTTTTTCCGCATAGCCGTAATCAATAAAAAAGGTCTTGCAGCCTGCTCGTTCGCCTGCTTCGGTATCACGCCAACGATCACCCACCATGAAGCTATTACTCAGATCGATGTCGTGATCCTTGGCGGCAGCGATCAATGCGCCAGGTAATGGTTTTCGGCATTCACAGCCATCACCATTGTCGTGATAACAAGTACGGAATTCATCTATCGGTAAGCGGTTCGCCAAAGAATGGTTTATTTCCTCAACGATCGCCTTAGGGGTGGTTCCGCGTCCTACATCTGGTTGATTCGTTACAACAATAAGCATCAAACCAGCCTCATGCAGTGCCGTCAAGGCTTCAGAGACCCCAGGGAGAACTTTCATCTCAGCAAGGTTGGCAGGGGGGTAGGGTTTTCCCTCTCGCACAACGGCTTGGTTGATCACCCCATCGCGATCCAAAAATACTGCTCGACGCATATTTTAATACGATCTTATTTGACCGCAGACTCCCATTTGGTCTGGTTGGCTTTTAATTTGGGATGAGAAACCAGTAAATGCCACACCACGGCCTGGAACGCCTCGGAATGAGGCGTAATATTCTCGGGATTAACGGTTGGAACAATCACGCATGCATCAGCAACCTGCGCCGTATACCCACCATCACGACCTACTACTCCAGTGATCTTGGCACCAACTGTCTTGGCGTATTTCAAAGCTTCAACGAGATTTGGGCTGATATTTTTTTCTAGGTTACCGCCGCCGACCGAGAAAATGAAAATTATATCCTTGGCTAAGAGCTTACTGATTTTTAACCACTCTACAAAAATCGTTGGCCATCCTTCGTCATTCGTACGAGCTGTCAGTTCGGAAACATTGTCTGTAGGGGCATATGACTCAATACCCACAATCTTACGAAAATCGTTCACAGCATGAGAGCAATTACCTGCACTTCCCCCCACGCCTAAAAAGAAAATACGTCCACCTTCAGTTTTTACTGTGGCTAACAAATCCGCCATTTTTTCGATGGCTGCAACATCCATCTTCTGAATGATCTCGATAGATTCATTTAAATGCTGTTTTGCGTAAGTCATTGCTCACCTTTGCTCATTAAAATAGGTTTCGGTTTCCTTTAAACCAGAATGGGAACCAATTTCGTAAAAGCGTTCGTGCACCTCATAACCTGTGAGTTGCCCTTTTATCGATAACGCATGATACACCTCAGCAAGATCAAGCACTTGCCCGGGGGGGTAGGGTTCAAGTATCTGGCTGCTGAGTACCCCAAGGCCATAGTCTATGAAAGCCATTTCGGGACGAGGGGCCAGCTTGTTGAATTCTACTAATTCACCATCCCGAAATAGAACATTGCTTTTATCCCAGCGATTCGCGTTTTCTAGGACAGTCATGAGAGCTGGTTTTTTGTGATCAAAAAATGCTTTTTCTACCGGGGCAAAATCAACTGGCAAAAAGGAATCGCCGTACAACACGAAAAAATATTCTCCCAGCAGGGGTAAGGCTTGCTTTAGCGCTCCCCCTGTTCCTAAAAGAACAGGGCCATCTGGGGAATAGGTGACTTCCAACCCAAATTGAGAGCCATCACCTACAAGCTGCTCAATCATTTCTCCTAAATAGCCTATACATAAAACGACTTTACGAATCCCTTGATGACGCAAGTAGTCAAGTTGCCTACAAATGAAGGGCTTACCAGCAACTTCCACCAAGGCCTTGGGAATCGTTTCAGTGATGGGGCGAAGCCGGGTTGCCAGGCCACCGGCCAGAATAGCTACGGGCAGCATTTTAAGACGACATCACTACCTTGGTCCCTTCAAAATCGAACTTAAACCTAACTTCTTCAAGTCCCGCATGGGTCATGGCGTGTCGAAGTTTATTTCGATCATGTGCCATGAACATCAAGAAGCCGCCGCCGCCGGCGCCTACCAATTTCCCGCCCACTGCGCCATTCTTCATGCCAAGTTCATACCACTCATCAATCTTGGGGTTACTCATTCCACCAGAACGACGTTTTTTGTGTTCCCAATGTTCGTGCATGAGTTCCCCAAATAAATTTGTATTACCACCCACTAAAGCATCTCGACTTCGATAACCCAGATCTTTTACGTAGTGGAGGTTGTTCAACATATCGGAATTGTTTTGTTGAGATTTGTCCTTTTGGTCTTTCAATATTCCGCTGGCGCTACGTGAAAAACCTGTGAAGAACAACAACAAATTATCTTCCAGGTCGAACATGGTATCCATGCTGATACCTAGAGGACTAGCCGTCACTTTATCGTCTTTGTGGAATTCAAAGCAGGTTACCCCGCCCACTGCTGCGATATATTGGTCTTGCTTACCGATAGGTTCACCCAATCGATCAATCTCAATATGACATGCTAGTTCAGCCAGTTCTTCTTGATGCAAATGGCGCTTACGGTGGGTGTACAACGCTTTTAGCAAAGCAGTTGTAAAACTTCCGGATGAACCCAAACCTGTACCCGCAGGAATATCTGCCAAAGTGGTAATCTCGACTTGAGGGGTTTTGAACCCGAGCAATTGCAAGGCTTCACGGATGATCGGATGCTTAACCTCTGAAATTTGCTCAACATGCTCAAGTTGGGAGTACTTAAGATAAATTCCTTCAGTGAAAGGCCGCATTACGTTGACATACACGTACTTATCAATGGCAGCTGAAGCCAAGAACCCTTCATGCTCTCGATAGTAGGAGGGCAGATCTGTTCCGCCTCCCCCCAAGGTAATGCGAAGGGGGCTACGCGCTATGATCATAGCCAGACTCCGTATAGATTTTTTGAACTACTTTTAGCGCTTCATAGGCATCATTAAGTCCGGCAGAAGGGGCTCTATTTAGACGAATATCCTGATAGAACTCTGCCATTTCTACTGCCCAAGAATCGTCACCCATAGGATATTCCCATGCAGAGGTTTCCGGTGGCCCCATCTCAGGTAGCATCTTATAAAAAGTTAAACGTTCCAGACCATAACTACCGCCCAAGCCAGAAATATCGAGCTTGCCATCTTTGCCGTAGATCTCCATAGAAAACAGGTTTTTCCACTCAGTACAAGATGCATGTAAGAAGGCTACTTGTTGTTTAGGGGTTTTTAGGATCATGAAGCCATTATCGTCTACCGGCATATCCCAATAATAGGTATGCGCAAAACCTTGAACTTCATTGAAATCTCCAAGAAACCAGCGAGACAAATCTATAAGGTGGGGGCCTTGGTCTATTAATTCACCACCGCCTGACAGAGCTGGGTCGGCTCGCCATTCCTTATCGTATCCTACTCGAGCACCATGGCCATAGCGTGCGCGAATAAACATGAGTTCTCCCAATTCACCCGACTCAACAATCTTCTTTGCTTTTTGCAAAGCGCGGTGATAACGGTGATTGAAGCCTACGTGCACCTTTACACCCTGTTTCTTCGCTGCAGTAATGACGGGTTCTAGTTCAGCAGCGGAGCGGGCAGCGGGTTTTTCAACTAACACATGTTTGCCTGCCTGCACCGCAGCCAGGGTAATTGCGGCTAGAGAATCATGGAGTGTAGCTACCACAACAATATCAACTTCAGGTAAATCCAACAGTTCATGCCAATCGGCAAAGGCACGGGCGCCCGCTCCACGCGCTAGGTTTTCGGCTCTTTTTAAATCATGGTCAGCACAGGCCACCAAGGTAGCATCGTGACCTAGAGCCTTAGCACGTTTACCACCAATCAAACCGCAGCCAATGATGCCAATACCAAATTTCTTTTCATTTGTATTCATTTATCACCCCAGGCAAAACCACGATCTCTCCCTGCAATTCGACGCAGGGTATAGACATCACTAGACGATAATTGCTCAAGATGATCAGGCCAATGCTCCCAGTCATCCCAAACGGCGCTAATGAGTTTTCCGGTTATTCCTTTACTCTGGTCGCTTGCTAAGAAAACCAATAGATCAGCCACACGATCCATCGATGCCCCCCCTTCCTCAAAAACTTTGTTCGCTATTGAGAACTCTTTCTCGCCGGCAGCGGCCTGGCCGTTCGTAAGGACCTCTTCCAACATTGCTGTCTTCATGGCACCAGGAGCAATGCAATTAACGCGTATGCCATCTGGTTTAAGCTCTTCTGCGAGAGTCTCACTCAATCGAACCAATCCAGCTTTTGCAGTTGCGTAAGCGCTAAAATTTGCTCGCGGACCTGTTGCCCCGCCCCCAGATAAATTAATGATAGATCCGCCGTTCGTTGTTTCCTTCATGAAGGGTATCAAGCCTTGGCATAACGCAACAGGAGCAAGCAAATTTACCTGAATGGTTTGTTGCCAAAGTGAAAAGTCATTGCGTGAAAGGGGCCCTATAGGCCCCTGAATGGCAGCATTATTGATTAAAACCTTAAGACTGGGACATTCCTGCTTTATCCGCTGTATAAATTTTTCGACCTCTGATGTGATTGCCATATCACAAGGAAAGGAGAAGGTACGCTGCCCTGAGCGATGAGGAAAAGCTTTGAAGACATTTTGTATGTCAAGCTCTTGCCTGGCTGAAATAGCTACGCTGAAGCCTTCATTCCAAAAACGCAAGGCGAGGTTGGCACCCAATCCGCGTGTGCCTCCAGTTATGAGTACAACTGGAGAAGTCATTCGCGTGCCTCAAAAACCCATTCATTAGCGCGCAGATACTCGACTGTTTTAATGACCCCTTCACGAATGCTAAATTTGGGTTTCCAGCCCAGAGACTGAATTTTTTTGGTATCTAGGAATATAAAAGGATTATCCCCGATCCAACCTCGATCTCCACCTGAATATTCCAGCTTGGGGCTAACACCTAACTCAGCAGAGATCCAGCCAATTGAATCATTCACTTCGCAATAGCCATCTACACCAAGATTGTAGATATTGACCTTTTCTTTAGATTTATCCATCGCCAACAACATCGCATCAATGCAGTCCTGAACGTATAAGTAGGACTTACGTTGCTTACCGTTGCCTAATACCGGCAGGCGGGTAGGGTCTTGCTTGAGTTTGTGATAAAAATCAAAAACATGGCCGTGTGTATAACGTTCTCCAAGAATAGATACAAAACGGAAAATACAGGATTGGAAACCAAAGCCTTCACAATATGCTGAAATTAAACCCTCTCCTGCTGCCTTTGAGGCGCCATAAAGTGAGGTTTGAACCGGAAAAGGACCATCTTCGGGTGTAGGCACCACGGGAGATTCGCCATAAACAGATCCCGTAGAGGAAAAAGCTATTTTCTGAATGGCATTCGCGCGCATGGCTTCGAGTACGTTATAGGTAGCAATCGTATTTTGTTCCAGATCACGGCGGGGATGATCAGTCCCGAATCGAACGTCAGCATTTGCGGCAAGATGGAAAACAGTTTCTCCTCCAGCAAAGGCCTGCTTCAACTTATCTAGATCTAGTAAATCAATTTCAAACAGTTTGAAATTGGAATGACTCAACGCACTATTTAAAAATTTGCGTTGGCCGGTAGAAAAGTTGTCTACCCCAATAACCCGATGGCCACAAGACAGCAAACGATCAACGAGGTTGCTGCCTATAAAACCCGCACATCCCGTTACAACATAACTAGACATCATTTCACCACCTTAAAAACTAATATTAAATAAAAACGGAGCTTCAAGGGTAAAGAGATGCTATTGCCCGAGGGCCCATATTGTGCACTTTCTTTACTCAGTTTCGGTGGTTTGGCGTGGTTTTGCCAAACAAAATATTCCTAAATTGTTCTTGATTACGTCAACCAGGCAATACTTTGAGCGTTAAGTAAAGTAACAAATTGCTACAAGAGTATCTTTTAAGGTCGACTGTGGGACAAAAAACCATGCCAGCACAATTACTTGCTTCGAATTCACCTCTGTTTGCTATGGCGGGCGCACTGCGCCATCAGGCCGAAAAAAAGCTTGAAGAGGCTGAACAAATGTTAGCTCCCGCTTCGCGTTTAGCTGGGATTTCTAAGTCCTTGGCCGAGAAACTTGCGAGTGGTTTAAGACGCAGTGCCGCTGAGCTACGCCGAAATGCAGATGCTATTCAGGTTCAACGAGAGCCACTCTTGGTTGTTGAAGATCGTAAAACTTTGGCTGAGTACGATCTGTAAATTGTATAACCTATTGTTCCAATAGCCTTATTTTCAAATTACCATAAGGCAATCTTCAGTTTCATAACGAGACTGAGAAAATTGACAGCTAACACCTTAGCTGAACATCTCGACAGGGAGTTTTGTAACAACCTCCGTTACAATTGGTAATATTTTCCTGACATATTGGCAGAAATAGCCAAAACACCATGCTTTTTGTGATCGACTTCGACGGTACTTTATCGCTGCGTGACAGCGTTGATGCCCTGCTAGAGCGCCACGCGCCATCAGAGTGGCTCGCTATCGAGGCTGAATGGGCCCAAGGGCGCATCACCGCTAAAGAGTGTATGCGCCGGCAAATACGCATGATTACGGGAAACGAGGAGCAACTTGAGCGATTCTTTGAGACGATTCGTCTCGATCCTACATTTCTGCCGTTTCTGAATTATGTTCAAAAATTTGCGCAAGTTGCCATTATCAGTGATGGTATTGGTCGTGCCATTCATGCGGCACTTGAGGCTGCAGGATTTCCTGGTATTCCCGTTTTTGCTAATCACTTGAGTTTTTTGAATGGCACGTGGGAACTCGACTTTCCTAATAGCGATGTTAACTGTGCAGTTGGAAGCGGTGTTTGCAAATGTGCGGTGGCCCGAGACCTTTCAGGTACCTCTGCGCAGCCTGTTGTGCTTATAGGGGATGGCCGTTCGGATATGTGTTTGGCTGGTCATGCAGATTATGTCTTCGCTAAAGAATCTCTGGCTCGGCATTGCGAGGCAGAGGCAATACCTTTTTCCGAGTTTTTATCATTTAGCGATATTTTGGCATCGATTAAAAACTGGCCTGATAGGAATGGATTGCCAATTCTGGAGTCAATGCCCAAGCGATCCAAGCTTAATGGGATTACGCGATGAATAAAGACGAGATGGATGCGCTGCTGGAAAAAGACCGTTTGTATTGTTCTTATGGCGATACGGTGCATTACGCCGACCCCCCTAAGTTTTTTTCAGGTTGCGAGGGTAGTTATCTATTTGACGATGAAGGCACCTCCTATCTAGATCTTCAGATGTGGTACTCGGCAGTGAACTTTGGTTATAAGAATGCACGTCTTACCGAGGTTTTAAAGCGCCAGATCGACACCCTGCCGCAGTTAGCTAGCCAATATCTGCATCGCGAGAAAGTTGAGTTAGCTGAAAAAATCTGTACCTACATGGAGCGTGAGCACGGCGTGAAGGGCCGAGTGCATTTCAATGTGGGTGGATCACAGGCAGTTGAGGATTCGCTGAAGCTCGTCCGAAACTTTACGGGTAAAAGTCTTAATTTTGCTTTCATGGGTGGATATCACGGCAGAACGCTAGGTGCTTCGGCGATTACTTCTAGTTATCGCTATCGCCGCCGCTATGGTCATTTTTCTGATCGCGCCCATTTTGTTCCTTTTCCTTATTGCTTCCGTTGCCCTTACAGCATGAAGCCCGACAGCTGCGATATGTATTGCCACAAAGAGTTCGAAAAGCTCTTTGATACGGAATACAACTCGTTCTGGGATGACAAGGTAGGCGAGTGCGAATACTCTGCCTTCTATGTGGAAACCATACAAGGCACGGGCGGTTATGTCATCCCTCCGGCTAGCTACATGCAGAAACTAGCTGCAACGCTTAAGAAACGTAACGTCTTACTTGTAGTAGATGAAATCCAGATGGGTGTTTACCGCACTGGAAAATTATGGTCATGGGAACATTTTGGCATCGTACCCGATGTCTTTGTATTTGGAAAAGCGATTACAAATGGTTTAAATCCCATTTCAGGGATTTGGGCGCGCGAAGAATTGATCAGCCCTCAGAAATTTCCACCAGGCTCAACACACAGTACTTTTGCTTCTAACCCACTAGGAACTGCAGTGGCTTTAGAAGTCCTAAAAATGGCAGAAGAAGAGAATGTGGGCGCCCAGGTGATGGAGCGAGGTGCATATTTCCTGAAACAGATTCAAGAATTGAAGTCTCGCTGGAAAGTCATTGGTGAGGTGAGTGGTTTAGGGTTGGCACTGCGTATTGAGTTGTGCGAACCAGATGGCTTTACTCCCAGCCGCAAATTGGCCGATCGCTTATTTAACGAAGGTCTCTTGGGTAATATTGATTTAGATGGGACGAAATATGGACTGGTGTTAGATATTGGCGGCTACTACAAAAACGTTATTACACTCGCCCCCAATTTAATGATCAGCGAATCAGAAATTGATCTGGGTATGCAATTACTCGAAGCGTTGCTGATGCGTGTGGGGGCTTCATGATGATTGAAAACGCTCAAATATTGGCCAACCCGAATCCAAGTTCAGAAGAAGCGGTGGCTGAACTGAAGCAAGTACTGGGTCCCACTGGATTCTATGAACCCAGAGGGAAAGATGCCGTCTTATTGATTCATGGATTGACAGGCACACCTGCCGAGATGCGTCATTTGGCGCGCAAGCTAAGACGCAAAGGGTTTAGCGTCATGGTCCCGCAACTTGCTGGGCATTGTGGCTCCATCAAAGAGCTGAAGCGTTCACGTTGGCAAGACTGGTACGCCAGCGTAGATGCTGCTTTTCAGTATTTAAGTGATCGCCACCATAAAGTATTTGTGTCGGGGCTTTCCATGGGCGCTCTGTTAGGCCTTGAACTTGCGGCAGAGCATGGAGATCGGGTGGCTGGTTTAGGCTTGCTTTCACCCACCTTCTTCTATGATGGTTGGAACATGCCTAAATTCCGTCGTTCGCTTCTTCCTTTGGCCTTCATGACACCACTTAAGCATTTCTTGTATTGGCACGAAGTGGCTCCATACGGAATCAAGTGCGAGCGTACGCGTGCAATGGTGCATGCGGTTCTGGAAAATCGCGATTCTCAAGCCTCAGAAAAAGTAGGAATATTTAAAACCCCACTTGTGACAGTGTATGAAAGTAGTAAGTTGATTGCTCATGTAACGGAGTCACTTTCCCGTGTGCAATCTCCAATACTGGTGGTACATTCCATAGAAGACGATATGGCAAGCACGAAGAATGTTGATTTTGTAACTCAACGTATTGCTTCTAATGACGTCGAGACTTGGTTAATCGATAATACCTATCATGTACTCACACTAGACCGGCGCAAAGACGATGTGGCTGAGCGAGTTGGTGACTTCTTTAGTGTGCGTGCGCAACCTGCTTTAGCAGCTTAAGGATCTCAAGGCTTTTGGATACTCTCGAAACATTGCGCGGCATGATTGCAGATAAATTTGAGGTTGAGCCTGACTACATTTTACCTGAGGCTACTTTAGAAACTCTGGGTCTTGATTCGCTCGCAGTCTTTGATTTGATTTTTGATATTGAATCTGTATTCGAGATCAAAGTTGCCAATGATGAGGTCAAGATTGTCACTGTCGAGGATGTAGTGGCGCTGATTGATAGACTCCGTCAGGAGCAAGGCAAGGCATAATGCATCGGGTGGCCGTTACCGGATGGGGGCTGGTTTCTCCATGGGGCAGTGATCCGGTGCTTTTCCAGCAAGCTGTTTTTAATGGGCTCTCGGCCATTCAATTGCTTGCAAAACGACCTGATAACGATTGGCCGGATCGCACTGCTGCATGGATTGATGGTTTTGAATCGCGAGCGCACTTTCAATCTACCCAGCTTAGTACCTTAGACCGAGCCTCTCAATTTGCTTTGGTATCAGCACGAGCTGCTATTCAGATGTCTGGGTTAGAGTTTAATCGGCTCGACCTTCAGCAATGTGGTGTTTATGTTGGAACAGGTATGGGCTCAGCAGGATCTTTAGAGGCCACCTATTCCAGCTTTTACGGTGAAGGTAGCCGACGCCTAAAACCCTTAACTGTTCCTTTAGTAATGTCTAATTCTGCTGCAGCCCATATAGCCATTGAAACTGGTTTTTTAGGCGCCAATGTCACCTTTTCTTCTGCTTGTGCTTCGTCAGCAATTGCTATGGGTGAGGCTGCTCGTAAAATTCGATACGGAGATGCTTCAGTGATGTTGGCTGGAGGCACAGAAGCCTTGTTGTATCCTGGTGTACTTCATGCTTGGGAAGCATTACGAACACTTGCAGACACGGATCAAAGTAATCCGGCGTATTCATGCAAACCCTTTTCTACAAAACGCACTGGAATGGTTTTGGGTGAGGGTGCTGCGTTTTTTGTATTAGAGTCATGGGAACATGCGGAAAATCGTGGGGCAGTGATATTGGCAGAACTAAAAGGCTTTTCCAGTACAAGTGACTCTGGGCATCTCACTAAACCAAGCGTTGTTGGACAGGTTAGAGCCATGCAAGCGGCTTTGCGGGATGCGAATTTGCAGCCAGAGCAAATTGGATATATCAATGCTCATGGAACGGGAACACAAGCGAATGACAGGGCAGAAGCGGCGGCGATTAGAGAAGTATTTGGAATTCATCAGGTCTCACCATCGGTGAGCTCTACTAAAGCGGTGCATGGCCATTTGTTGGGCGGAGCGTCGGCCCTGGAGTTCTTGGTAACATTGTTGGCCTTAAAAGATTGCAGTGTTCCACCCACTGCGAATTTAGAAGAAATTGATCCTGAGTGCGAGTTAAATCATGTGATCGGAATGTTCAGAAAGACGCCCAATTTGCGCTACGCCATGTCTAATTCGTTTGCTTTTGGTGGAACCAGTGGTGTGTTAATTGCGGCAGCAGTGAATTGAAAAAAATACTCTCATCTTTAGTGCTTTCATTCGTTACAGGTGCTGCCTTTGGTCAAGGTGGTCTCTTGCTGATAGATTCCCCTCCTCAGGATCATGCAACGGTTTCTTATGGCGCTACGCTATTTGGCTTCCCCCGTGAACCCGGTGCTCAGACACTGAGCTATTTACCCATTCCTGCTTTTGAATGGATGGACCCATCAGGCGCTTTTTTTTCCACAGATATTGGTTTGGGTTGGAATTTTTCTTCCCGCAAAGATCTACAAATCGGTGTGCGTCTTTATATCGATCCCCCACGCAGTCATCAGCAAATTGGAAAGGTGTCGGGCTTGCCTAAGATTCCTTGGCGTATTGAGCGCACTGTGTTTGCAAATTGGTCGCCAGTTGAGTTTGCGCAGTTGCAATCTTCGTTTCGAACTGGATTAGGCCCCAATGAAGACGGAACCTTGGCTGAGATGGGAACCAGTTTTGGTGCCCCGATGAGTCCCTCAATCCTGCTGGGAGGTACGATAGGGATTACATGGGCAAATGGGCCTTGGAGACAGTCATTCTTTGGAGTAAATAGCGCGGCTGCAGCATCAAGTGGTCTTTCTGCTTTTCAGGCTGGAGCAGGTTGGCAGGATTTTCAGACCTCTGTGGGGCTAGAGTGGAAGATGGCACCCCAGTATCGATTAGACGCCCGTTTGGATCAATGGCGTCTGCTCGGGGCCGCTGCGGCAAGTCCTATTGCCCAATCACGCTGGCAAAGAGGGTTTGTACTAAGCATATGGCGAGATCTTGACTAAAAGCATCTCAATTGATTGATTCAGCCTCCATAATTTCAAGCTGGTTCCCCGCGTTATCTTGCACGTAGATTGAACGCGTTCCGTCACGATGGGTCACGAGCGGCCCAAAATCCCCCGCGTTATCTCGGATAATCGCTAGATGGGGTGGGTGCTGTCCTGGCAGGACCAATGCCAACTGGATATTTTGATAGTCCAGAAGGGCCCAAGTCTCATCCTGATATTGCACATTACAGTTGGTATGACTGGTGTACCAAGCCACGCTTTCGGCCACATTATTGGTGGGAATGGCGACATGATGAATCTGATCTTTCATATTTGAGTATCACTGGCTATTTAATAAAGATTTTGATATCTAAAGTGTCTAGGTCAATAACGCGAGGGAGTTTTACATTGCGCGCAGCAGAAAAAATAAAACTTAACGCTTATTAACACTTCCACATGAGCAACAATATACTCTAAAAACAAGGAACTTCTTGTTGCCTTCTGCTTGACTCAAGGCTAATATCTTAAAAAGCACACATAAAGAAGACGATGATCCCACGTCCGGTCTGTCCAACACAAATATGAAGCCAAGAGAAGAAATAGGGATAGCGATACCAATTAGTGCTGTTGAGCGGGAAACAGCAATTTCAAAAGACACATTGCGGATGTGGGAAAGGCGTTATGGCTTTCCTGGCCCAACAAGGGACCAATTTGGTGATCGAATATACCCGCATGCCCAAGTCGAAAAACTCAGACTGATTCGTCGTTTAATGGACAAGGGTTATAGGCCTGGCAAAATTATTCCACAGCCTTACCATGCTCTACTTGAGTTACTGAGTGGTTCTCAGCTTCTTCATGATAATTTTAATCAAAGTGATCTCATCACTGATTTGCTGAGATTGATCAGTGAACATCGAGTATCCGAACTGCGTTCCGCGCTTCAAAGTCAGGTTCAGAATCTTGGGCTGCGGAGATTTATCTTAGAAGTGGCTGCTCCGATGACCCGAGCCGTAGGAGACGCTTGGTTCAGAGGGGAGTTAGCAATTTTTGAGGAGCACCTCTTTACTGAAGTAATGCAAAGTATGCTGAGGAAATGGACGGGTGAAGCCCGTTCAACTGAACAAAGGGCTCCAAGAATTTTATTGACCACCTTCCCTAATGAGCAGCATGCACTGGGCTTACTGATGGTTGAAGTGCTCATGGCAATGGAAGGTGCAGAATGTATTTCTTTTGGAATACAGATGCCAATAGCGGATATTGTTTCTGCGGTTGCTGCTCATCAGGCAGATATTGTTGCTTTGTCTTTCAGTCAGGCCTACCCGCGCACCCGGAGTAGTGAAGGGATAATGGAATTACGAAGGGCACTTCAGCCGCATATTGAAATATGGGTTGGAGGAGGCGGTGTGGCAAGAATTAAGCGCTTGCCGGAAAAAGTTATGGAGATGAACGACTTAGCCAATATCCCGGCTGAGATTGCTCGGTGGCGTCAAAAATCAGATTTTTCAAGATAGTTTGCATAGTTTTTTCGTTTTACCCCCCCCTTCCGGACGATGACTCAAGTTCTCGATGCTGCTAGGTTAAGCTTCCGTGGCATAATCTTGTTCATTGGATAAGTCCAAATTGGCAGCCCATGCAGCTTTTTTCGTTCGGTCTTAATTATCAGAGTGCGCCCGTAGAAATTCGTGAGCGTATCGCTTTTCCCGAGAGCGGGCTCTTGGCGGCTTTGCGCGACCTCTGTGTGCAGCCAGAGGTCGAAGAAGGGGCAATTCTCTCTACGTGTAACCGAACAGAGATTTACTGTCGTACAGAAAACGCTTCTGCTGTAATTGATTGGTTGTGTCGTTTTCATCATATCAATTTAGATCAACTCCTTCCCCACCTATATCAACTTCATGATGAAGATGCTGTAGCCCATGTCTTTAGGGTGGCCTCGGGTATGAACTCGATGGTATTGGGTGAAGCGCAAATTCTAGGGCAAGTGAAACAAGCGGTCAGAATTGCAGGGGAAGCAGGATCCTTGGGTTGGTTGCTGAACAAATTATTTCAACAGACTTTTGCTGTTGCAAAAGATGTGCGCACAAAAACTGGAATTGGCGCTCAGTCTGTTTCTCTAGCTGCTGCTGCGATCAGAATGTCTTCTCGAGTTCTTGGTGAGGTCTCTGGGCAGAATGTGCTGCTGGTAGGAGCCGGGGAAATGATGGAATTAGTGGCGACCCATGTTGCTGCGCATTCACCTCGCTCTCTTGCTATAACGAATAGAACCCTAGAGCGCGCCTCTCTCCTTGCAGAGCGACATGGTGGAAGTGCAATGTCACTTGCTGAAATGCCTCAGGAGATTGCTAAATTTGACATAGTTATCTCTTGTACGGGCGCTCCCCTTCCCATTATTGGTAAAGGGTTAATGGAGCGCGTATTGCGCCAGCGAAGATACCGTCCAGTCGTCATGATTGATCTAGCTGTGCCTCGTGATATAGAAACCGAAGTTGCACAACTTGAAAATGTATTTTTGTACACCATTGACGATCTTGGGAAAATTATAGAAGAAGGACGAGAGGCAAGACAGTCTGCGGCTGAGGAGGCCGAATTCATTATTTCTGATCAGGTGGGTGTTTTCATGAACTGGTTGCGTAACCGTGAAGTGGTTCCGGTGATCAGGCAACTTCGAGGGCACGCAGAGTCCTACAGGCAGTTAGAATTAGAGCGTGCACGCAAACTATTGGCGCGCGGTGATAAACCCGAAGATGTAATTGAGGCATTGTCCCAAGGTTTAATGAATAAATTCCTGCATCACCCTACGCAATTACTACAGCAGGCGGCACCAGATGAGCAGCCACAACTCATTCAACTGCTGCCACGATTGTTCCCGGTTTCTAACGAAGGATGAAAAATTCGCTACGTCAGCGCTTATCCACTTTGGATGAGCGGATTGCGGAGCTTGAGCTTCGTTTAGCTAGCCAAGAAGTAGCCTCAGATATGGATGCTTTCCGACGTTTGAGTCGCGAGCATGCAGAAATCCAGCCAACCGTAATGCTGTTTAGAGATTTTTTGCAAGCCGAAGCTGACTGCAGTGACTGCGAGGAGTTAATCAATGATCCTGACATGCGGGAGATGGCTGAATCTGAGATAAAGGAAATCGTTTTAAGAATAGAGGGTCTTGAAAAAGAACTGCAACGCAGCCTTATACCTCGGGACCCAGATGATGATCGCAATCTCTTTTTCGAAATTAGGGCGGGGACAGGTGGGGACGAATCTGCCTTGTTCTCGGGTGATCTCTTCAGAATGTATACGCGTTATGCAGAACGCCGAGGATGGGAAGTGGAATTGATCTCCCACAGCGATGGCGAAATGGGCGGATTCAAGGAAATTATTTTTCGAGTGATAGGTCCTGGTGCCTATGGAGCTTTGAAGTTCGAATCGGGCACGCATCGCGTACAGCGCGTCCCCGCTACAGAATCTCAGGGACGCATTCATACTTCGGCGTGTACTGTAGCCGTATTGCCTGAGTCTGAGGAAGCCGATGAGATTACGATTAATCCTGCAGATCTTCGTATTGATACCTTTCGCGCAAGTGGCGCGGGCGGGCAACATATTAATAAAACCGACTCGGCTGTTAGGATTACCCACTTACCAACCGGTACAGTTGTAGAGTGCCAAGACGGTCGATCTCAGCATAAAAACAAGGCTCAGGCTATGTCAGTACTGGTTGCGCGTTTAAGGGACAAGCAGCGTCAAGTTGCACATGACAAAGAGGCGGCTGCGAGAAGAATTTTAGTGGGAAGTGGTGATCGTTCGGAGAGAATTAGAACGTATAATTTTCCTCAAGGACGAATGACTGATCATCGGATCAATCTCACCCTCTACAAGTTGGATCAAATTATGGATGGCGATCTGCAAGAACTATCCGATGCGTTGGCTTCTGAACACCAAGCTGATCAGCTTGCTGCATTGGGTGATCTATGAAGAGCGAGCAGGATAACCAGCCGCAACAACAGGGAAATACTTTGACTGTTGAAGCAGCATTGAGCCAAGCACATGATCGTTGTGAGCGCGTTGATCAGCGGATGTTGCTTGCTTTTGTCATGGCACGACCGATTGCTTGGCTCTTAGCGCACCCTGAAGCGGTATTAAATGAGCAAGAAAACCAACTGTATTCTGATTTGCTAGGACGCAGACAGAATGGCGAGCCCATCGCCTACTTGATTGGTGAAAAAGAGTTTCATGGCTTGAGTTTTGAAGTCACGTCTGACGTGCTCATACCCCGCCCAGAAACGGAATTATTGGTAGATCGTCTTCTTGAAGCTTTTCCGGATGGTGTGCCGGCCAGAGTGGCAGATCTAGGGACAGGGAGCGGAGTCATTGCGGTGACATTGGCTTCTCGTCGACCTCTCTTGAGTATTGTTGCGGTAGACCGTGATGAGGCAGCTTTAGCTGTGGCTAAACGAAATGCCGAGCGAATGGGCGTGATAAATCGTATTGAATTTCGTGTTGGGCAATGGTTTTCTAACCTCAAAGGCGAGCAGTTTGATGCTGTGGTGAGTAACCCTCCTTATATCGCGGCTCTAGATAAGCACTTGAGCGAGGGAGATTTGCGCTTTGAACCTAAGGGTGCTTTGGTAGGCGGGCCAGACGGCTTATTAGATTTGGCAGCTATTATAGATTTGACTCCATCGCATCTCCCTCTTGGAGGGTTGCTTGTATTGGAACACGGTTATGATCAGGCAGGGGTGGTTCGTAGGTTAATGGAAATGGCAGGATTCGTGAATATCCAATCCTCTATGGATATCGCAGGGATTGAACGTGTGACAGCGGGTCACTACCGCGTTGACCGTACGGAAAGCCCCGGCTATGCTCGGCAAACTTAATATTATTTTTTACAGGCTAGATTATGGATACTAAAGAACGCATTCAGCAGCAAGTTTCTGAAAATCATGTTGTACTTTATATGAAAGGTAGCCCTGATTTTCCTCAGTGTGGTTTCTCGGCAAATGCCGTACGCATCTTAAAGGCAAGCGGTGTAGACAGCATTTTTGCAGTGGATGTTTTGCAGGATCCCGCGATACGCCAGGGTATTAAAGAGTTTTCTGACTGGCCTACCGTGCCCCAGTTATATATTCGTGGAGAATTCATCGGTGGGTCAGACATCATGACTGAGATGTATCAATCGGGTGAGTTGGCGGATTTATTGAAGAATCCTGCTTAAGCCTAAGGTCTCTGACAAGTAAGGAGCCCAGTAAACATGAGTCATTATGGAGCGGTTCTGCTGAGACCTATGACCGCTCCGCTTTCTGGAAAGGTTGCAGCAGCGTTAATGCTTGGACTTCTGAGCTTATTGTTACTTGGAAGTTTGGCTGTGAATCAATTATCTTCTTACTTTAAATCCACTACTCCAGTTCTGATCAAGGCAACTGCATTAAAAAATGAAAAAGGTTTGCCCTCGACACTCACGCTTTATGATCAAAACAGTACAGATAAACCAGGAGATGGCGGCCGCGCGATTGAAGCTTGGATTGCTTTCCTGAACGCACATCCTGAGTCACGTATTAATCTTACGGTTAATGCTACAAGTGGTTCGGCAACGGAGGATGGTCGTCGTGTGGCATCACTGATTCAACAGCTTTCATCGGCGGGGGTAGATCCACACCGGATTAGATGCATTCAGCTTCCACAATTTGAGAGTGCGTTAGATAATTTACAGGGTAAGGTCTCTTCCTTAAACGATCGTGTTGTTGTGGAGATAAAACTGGAATGATTGCTGAGCATTTAGTTTGGGTGGTGCTAATGTGGTTATTCCTTTCCTCTGGCTTGGGGTTTGTATTGGCTTGGTTTATTCAGCACTGGCGTTATGCCGAGGCGCGTGCTTTGGGAGTAGCGCTTGAGCGTGAAACTACTGAACTCAAAGACATTCAGGATGAGCTATTGGAGCAACTTGAAAGTGCCGAGACCGCTCTTAGTTCAGCGAGTGCTAAGAATGAAAACAAGGATTATTCA
>CAIVHB010000150.1 GCA_903905585.1 uncultured Ferrovum sp.
CTGCTGAAGGCGAACTTCTTCCCGAAACCGACCATCGAGTAATCTTTCAGAAGGTCAACGCCTTTTGGCACACAGACAGTTCTTATCGTTATGTGCCTGCTTATGCATCTTTACTTTATGGAATCGAAGTAATGCCTGATGATGCTGTTGGTGGCCGCACCGGTTTCTCAAATATGGTGCAAGCGTATGAAGCGCTTACACCAGAGATGAAGGCTCTAATCGAGCCACTTCATATGGTGCATTCCTATGAGCATGGTCGTCGCCTTTTTCGTGAGCTGCCCCCCTTATCTAAATTCGAAAAAGATACTGTTCCACCAGTGAGTCACCCACTTGTCCGTATACATCCGGATGCCGACAACCGTAAATCACTATACATAACTGCTAATGCTGGAAATGAAATCAGTGGCCTGCCACTGGATGAGGGACAAGCCCTTCACCACGAGCTGATAGAACACATCTCACGCCCCGAGTTTTGCTACTTTCACAAATGGCGCAAAGGTGACCTCGTTGTGTGGGACAACCGTACGACTCTGCATAAGGCAGAGACATATGACATGGCGAGGTATCGCCGCGTATTTCGGCGCACCACTGTTGCAGGTAATGGGCCAGTGCTGAGCCCATTCTCGCAACGCGTGAGGACGGCATGAGCCATTCACGAGCCTAACTAACGGCATACAGCATGCAATTTGATTTCAGCAAGCGAATGGTACTTGTCACTGGAGGAACCAGTGGCATTGGCTTGGCTATTGCTCAAGGATTTCGCAGGGCAGGCGCAACGGTCATAGTCGCTGGCTTGCCCGCACCCCACGCGTCTGAGCTCGAAGGCCTAGAGGTGTCGGACCTAGACGTGACTGACAACACCAGCGTGGAATCATTACTCAACAAGCTTGATCGCATTGATGTACTTGTCAATGCCGCAGGAATGATTTGCCGAGGGCAAGAGCACAACCTTGATGTATTCCAGCAGGTACTGGACGTGAATCTGAGCGGGACTATGCGAGTCTCCATGGCCGCATATGAAAAGCTGGCATCAGTGGGGGGATGCGTGGTCAATGTTGCATCGATGTTGAGCTTTTTTGGCGGCGGTTTAGTTCCTGCTTACAGCGCTAGTAAAGGCGGCATTGGACAACTAACAAAGAGCCTTGCAATTGCTTGGGCTCCAAAGGGCATACGGGTCAATGCGGTAGCACCCGGTTGGATTACAACTCCATTGACAAAGGCGTTACAGGATGATCCGGCACGAGCAGCCACCGTTCTGGCGAGAACCCCAATGGCACGTTGGGGCAAGCCAGAAGACATCGTTGGGCCGACCTTATTCCTTTGCTCAAATGCCGCCGACTTCATCACAGGGGTAATTCTGCCAGTGGACGGCGGCTACCTGATTTCATGAACGACTTTAAATCAAATACACAAAATGATCGAACTTAAAACTCCAACATCTTTTGAATCACCAGCCCGCGCGAGCGGTCTCGATATGTCAAGCATGCCCTACCAACTGCCGTTTCCAAAAGAGGCTGCGAATGAGGTGGTCGTAAACGCCGTTATCCCAGAGGACGAGCGAGTCTGGGTACCTCAAATGGAGAACGTGTGGTTTCGTCCCCTTTGCTTGAACACAGTTCAGGGGTACTGGGTCAATTTACTACGCGTGCGCAAGTCCGGTGTGCTAAGTCGACACCGTCATCCTGCGCCTGTACATGGATATGTGCTACGTGGCCAGTGGCATTACTTGGAGCACGACTGGCAGGCCAAGGAGGGCAGCTATGTTTTTGAGCCACCAGGTGAAACCCATACGCTTGTAGTCCCAGAGAACGTTACAGAAATGATCACGCTATTTCATATTACTGGCGCGATGATTTACGTAGACCC
>CAIVHB010000151.1 GCA_903905585.1 uncultured Ferrovum sp.
AAAACCGTTGTAACAATCAAGTGATTCAAGTAATAGTTTGAATTAATTTAAATAAAGACTTGCTAAAGCCGTCAATATAGCGTACAAGGAGTTTGGAGTTTGGCTTCAAGTTGTTGGCGGTATCCTCCGTGCGCCTTGCGCGCCGGCTTGATTCCCAAACAAGTCATGGGTTTCTAGCCCTTTTTTTTACGCAAGGATGTTTTTGATATGGCAACAGGCACGGTAAAGTGGTTCAATGATTCAAAGGGTTATGGTTTTATTACCCCTGACGACGGAAGCGAAGATTTGTTTGCTCATTTCTCTGCAATTCAGATGAACGGGTTCAAAACCCTTAAGGAAGGCCAAAAGGTTTCCTTCGAGGTGACGCAAGGCCCGAAAGGCAAGCAGGCTAGCAATATCCAGAATGCCTAATCTGCGTTTCATAACCTCTTCAGGTTGTGAAAAGTAGAAAGTAAAAAACCCGCCTCGGCGGGTTTTTTACTTTCTACTCAGCAAGATTACATATGTGAAATCATGGCTTGCCCAAAACCAGAACAGGACACTTGCGTAGCACCTTCCATTAAACGTGCAAAATCATAAGTCACCGTGCGGGCTTCAATAGCCTTATCCATGGCGTGCACGACAAGATCAGCGGCCTCTACCCAGCCCATATGACGCAACATCATCTCAGCTGAAAGAATCAACGAACCAGGGTTCACATAATCCTTGCCTGCATATTTAGGCGCGGTACCATGCGTAGCCTCAAACATAGCGACTGAGTCTGACAAATTTGCTCCAGGAGCGATTCCAATCCCCCCAACCTGAGCAGCCAGCGCATCAGAGATGTAATCGCCATTGAGATTCATCGTGGCAATCACATCGTACTCTTCAGGTCGTAACAAAATCTGTTGCAGGAAGGCATCTGCAATCACATCTTTAACGATAATACCTTGAGGTAAACGCATCCAAGGACCTCCGTCTAATAGCTCAGCACCAAACTCTCGAGCTGCAATCTCATAAGCCCAGTTCTTAAAGGCGCCCTCGGTAAACTTCATGATATTGCCTTTGTGAACGATCGTGAGTGATTGACGCTTATTATCAATCGCATATTGCAACGCTTTTCGCACCAGACGCTCAGTTCCATCCTTTGAAATGGGCTTAATGCCAATCCCCGAGGACTCAGGAAAACGTATTGAGGTCACTTTGAGCTCATTTTGCAAGAAGGCAATCAATTTCTTGGCTTCAGAGGAACCCGCTTCCCACTCAATGCCCGCATAAATATCCTCGGAGTTCTCACGGAAAATCACCATATCCGTCTTGTGCGGCTCGCGCACAGGGCTTGGAACGCCTTTGAACCACCTTACAGGGCGTAAGCAAACATACAAATCCAACTGCTGACGCAGCGCAACATTTATAGATCGAATACCACCGCCAACCGGGGTAGTCAGCGGGCCTTTGATAGAGACTACATAATCTCGAATAGCATGCAGCGTCTCATCAGGTAGCCATACGTTGTCGCCATAAACACGGGTAGATTTCTCCCCAGCGTAAACTTCCATCCAAGCAATTTTTCGGCGGCCTCCATAGGCCTTATCCACTGCTGCATCCACTACAGCCATCATAGCTGGTGTGATATCTACCCCTGTTCCGTCCCCTTCCAAGAAAGGAATGATGGGGTGATCTGGGACATTCAAGGAAAAGTCTGGACGGACCTCAATACGCTCGCCCTGAGTGGGGATTTTAATGTGCTGATACATAGGCCGCTCCTCTAAAAATATTGCTGACGCAATAATAAAAAAACTATTTACACAAGTCTTATATATGATATCTTACTTATGACAGTGCGGCGCGAAATCATCGCCCGCCTCCCCATACAAAAGTAGTGTACTTCGAGCGAGCCAACATGTCCTTCAAGACTGCAGATCTTTGCGATGCGCACAGCAATGCACTCAGAATTATGGAGCCGCTTTTCTCCAATTTTGGTGGGGAACCCAGTTTTGCAGGCCCAGCCGTCACACTTAAAATATTTGAAGACAACACCCTAGTCCGAGAGGCGCTAGAAGAATCGGGACAAGGCAGAGTTCTTGTCATAGATGGCGGCGCTTCGATGCGGTGTGCGTTGGTCGGAGATCAACTGGCTCAGTTAGCTGTGCACAACGGCTGGGCGGGTATCGTGGTGCAAGGATGCATCAGAGACTCTGAGGCCATCGGTGAAATGCCCATTGGTGTGCAAGCAATGGGAACCCATCCCCTTAAAAGTGTGAAGCGCGGAGAAGGCCAAAGAGATATCGACATCCAGATCGCAGGGGTCTGGGTAGAACCTGGTGATTGGATTTATGCAGATGATGACGGCATTGTTGTCTCTGAAGAGCCCATTCACTCAGTAAACAGTCTTTAGGTGATTTTTTTTTGAAAATGGAGGCAGTAATGAACAAGCAACAGCAAATTGATGCACTGAAAAAAGATTGGGCAGAAAACCCCCGCTGGAAAGGCGTTAAGCGTCCTTACACTGCAGAAGATGTAGTCCGTCTGCGTGGTAGCCTGCAAATTGAATACACCTTGGCCAAACGCGGCGCCGAACGTCTCTGGAAAGACTGCAATGAGCTCCCTTTTGTAAATAGCTTAGGGGCCTTGACGGGTAACCAAGCCATGCAACAAGTTAAAGCTGGTTTAAAAGCAATTTATCTATCTGGATGGCAAGTTGCTGGTGACGCGAACGATTCACTACAAATGTATCCCGACCAATCTCTGTATGCCGTGAGCTCGGTTCCTACTGTGGTTCGTCGTATCAACAATACCCTTCGCCGTGCCGATCAAATCTCTACCATGGAAGGCGATGACAGCATTGATTGGTTTGTACCCATCGTTGCTGACGCAGAAGCTGGTTTCGGTGGCGTCCTGAACGCATTTGAATTGATGAAAGCTATGATTGAAGCCGGTGCTGCGGGCGTTCACTTCGAAGATCAATTGGCCTCAGCCAAGAAATGCGGTCACTTGGGTGGTAAAGTCTTGGTCCCTACACAAGAAGCCGTTCAAAAACTCGTTGCAGCACGTTTTGCTGCTGATGTTCTGGGTGTTCCTACCATTCTTCTGGCTCGTACCGATGCAGAAGCTGCAACCCTGATCACCTCTGATGTA
>CAIVHB010000152.1 GCA_903905585.1 uncultured Ferrovum sp.
GTTGGGTTTGATGCTTTCTTGTTGCGGGCGAATCAATCGGTTGAAGGGGCAATCAAAGCTTTAGATTCATTCAGCGAGGCCTATCAAGCTTCCGTCGAGCGCCCTCAGCCCTTGTTTCGTCGTCGAGTAAGCTAAAAAAGGGTTTCTATGTCACTCCGTTCTGCCGCTGAACGACTTCCTCATGTTGAACCTCATGACTTAATTAGTCGAATTGAGGCAACGCAGGTCATTTTGTCGCAGGCGATTGCTGAGCATGCCAATGGCGATGCTGCTGCCCGCGCGAGCTTAGTGATGGCTTCGAGCTTGGGAGCGGAAGATATGGTCTTGACGGACCTGATCCTCAAGCAAAAAATGCCCATTCAGATTTTTTCGCTGGATACAGGTCGACTCAATGAGCAAACCTTGCGCATGTTGGCGAGAGTAAAAGAACAGTATGGTGTTGCCATTCAAGTGTATTTTCCTGAATCTGCAGGCGTAGAAACGCTGGTGATGGCGCAAGGCATCAACGGCTTCTATGAAAGTGTAGAGGCTAGAAAAGCGTGTTGCCGTATCCGTAAGGTGTTGCCTTTAAAACGCGCTTTGGCGGGCCGCCGGGCTTGGATTACGGGTTTGCGTCGCGAACAATCACCTACCCGTTCAGAACTGGCGATTGAAGCTTGGGATGAAGATCACCAACTGGCCAAGTGGAGCCCTTTAGCTGATTGGACTGAGGCTGAAGTCTGGGCTTATATCAAAACCTTCAAAGTGCCTTACAACGCTTTGCATGATCAGGGTTTCTTAAGTATTGGTTGCGCGCCTTGTACACGTGCGGTGCACGAGGGGGAAGATGCGCGCGCCGGAAGATGGTGGTGGGAGCACCCTGAAAGCAAGGAGTGTGGTTTGCATGTTGCAGGCTAAAGAAAAAGCCCGCATGAAGCGGGCTTTTTAAATTCATCGCATTCTTAAATGCGACGGAGTATTCCAAGATTTATTATTTTAACTTGGTTTCTTTATAAGCAACGTGCTTGCGAGCGACGGGATCAAATTTCATGATCTCCATCTTTTCGGGCATGGTTTTTTTGTTCTTGGTGGTAGTGTAAAAGTGACCTGTACCAGCCGAAGACTCTAATTTAATTTTATCGCGCATTGTAATGAGTTCCTAAATTAAGCGCTTAAAGCTTGTTCGCCCAATTCGGCGAGCACAACTTCAATGCCTTTCTTATCGATCAAACGTAAGCCAGCATTAGAAACACGCAGGCGAATCCAACGGTTTTGGCTCTCGAGCCAAAAACGACGATACTGCAGGTTGGGTAAGAACCGGCGTTTGGTTTTGTTGTTAGCGTGGGAAACGTTGTTGCCCGACATGGGCTTTTTCCCGGTAATCATGCAGACGCGAGCCATGGGCTTGCTCCAGTAGTAAATTGACTAATTGATCGTGTACAAGTGCTTTGATGAAGCATTTAGCCCACTAGAATGACATGAAAGCGTCTCAAAATCAAGTGCTGTATCACTCTGCACTTTAAGCAATCAGGCCCCGCTCGGCGAAAGAGATGGCTTCGCCTTGCCCGACTATAAAATGGTCTAAGACTTTGATGTCTACACTCGCAAGTGCTGTGCGCAGGGCTTGAGTGAGAATGCGATCTGCCTCGCTGGGTTCTGCAACCCCTGAGGGGTGATTGTGGGCAAGGATCACCGCAGCGCAATTGAAGTACAGAGCGCGCTTTACTACCTCGCGCGGATAGACCGAAGTTTGCGTGAGCGTTCCTTTAAACAACTCTTCAGCGCAGATCACTCTATGTTGGCTATCTAGAAATACTGCCATGAATACCTCTACCTGCCGTTGTTGCAGGGTTAAACGAAGATAGTCTCGAACCGCTTGAGGGGAACGAAGTACATCGCGCACTTCAGCTTGCTCGCGTAATGTGCGCTTGGCCAGTTCATAGCCAGCCCGCAAACTGGCGTAGCGTGCGGGCCCCAAGCCACTTTCGGTACATACTTCCTGAGGTGGAGCAGAAAAAAGAGCGCTCAAGCTGCGAAAACGATTGAGAAGAGACTGGCTAATCTCAAGCGCATCCCGTCTTGAATCCCCAGAGCGCAGGGTAAGCGCAATCAGTTCAGCGTCGCTCAGCGCATCTGGCCCATGACGAAATAGTTTTTCTCGAGGACGATCGGCGACCGGCCAGGCGATGAGTTTCATGAATCGCTTCTCCAAATTCAGATCTGTAATATCGGTGTTTGCTTGTTGAGATGACCTTTTTACGCTGATCTGTTCGATGTGCTCGTATCAAATAAGCGCACTATTTTCTTAAAGCTCATGTTTTTACGGATCAACACTTTGCCTTGCTTCCAAGTACAATCCATCGCTATGCAAAAAATCGCCATAAAATATCTTTTGCTTGGGGTGACCGGTGGAGTTGCAGCCTATAAGGCGGCCGAATTTGTGCGCCTAGCCCTTAAAGCTGGAATAGAGGTTCGTGTGGTGATGACCCATGCGGCGACTCGCTTTGTGGGTCCTGAAACCTTTCAGGCATTGACTGGGCAGCCTGTATATACCGATGCTTGGGACGAGCGCGTGCCTAATCGTATGCCGCATATTTCGCTTACTCGTTGGGCTGATGCAATGCTGATTGCCCCTGCATCAGCGGATTTTATTGCGCGAACTGCTGCCGGAATGGCGGATGATTTGCTAGCAACATGCGCTGTTTCTAGGGACTGCGCGATGTTGGTAGCCCCTGCTATGAACCGAGAAATGTGGGACCACCCTGCCACTCAACGCAATGTGCATACCCTAAAAAATGATGGCGTGATGATTTTGGGGCCCGCTCAGGGTGATCAAGCCTGCGGTGAAACCGGCTTTGGACGCTTGTTAGAACCCCAAGAATTACTGGATGCTTTGCTTTCCATTGAGCTCGTGAAACGTCACCGCGCAACTGCTGGTAGTCACGTGTTGCCGTCTGAACAAGCACCTGCAAATACCGCATCACATTTCGGTGGGCTGGCGGGAAAGCATGTTTTAGTGACTGCAGGCCCTACTTTTGAGCCCATTGATCCTGTGCGGGGGATCACCAATGGCAGTTCAGGAAAAATGGGTTATGCAGTGGCTGCAGCCTGCGCAAAATTGGGGGCGCGTGTCACGCTGGTCTCTGGCCCGGTATCGCTTGCTAATCCGCTAGGGTGTGATCGCATTGCGGTGATGACGGCTGCTGAAATGCATCAAGCTGTCATGGCACATGCCTCTCAATCTGATCTATTTTTTGCGGTTGCAGCCGTCGCAGATTACACCCCTGAAGCGCCCGTTGATCAGAAAATTAAAAAAACGGCCGATTCCCTCATGCTCAAGCTCAAGCCCACCAGAGATATTCTCGCGGATGTTGCCGCATTAACAAATCCCCCTTTCTGTGTTGGATTCGCGGCTGAGACGCATGATTTAGAGCGGTTTGCGCGTGAAAAGCGATCGCGTAAAGGCATTCCGGTGATTGCGGCCAATCTTGCTCAATCGGCGATTGGAGCCGATCACAATACCCTTTGGGTAGCAGATGACCAAGGTAGCGTAACCTTGGGGCCTTTATCAAAGACTGAGCTCGCTGAGCAATTGGTTCGCCATGTGGTTGCCATCCTTCAGCGCAAGACATCAGTCCATCAGTAATTTTTTGGTAAATTCTTAATCTTCGGAGTGATGCGTGTTATGCAGAAGCTGCAAGTGAAAATCCTGGATGAACGTATGCGTGATCAACTGCCAGCTTATGCCACCAGTGGATCAGCGGGCTTGGATTTGCGCGCCTGCATGGATACAGAAATGCAGATTGAACCCGGTACTACGCATCTTATTCCTACAGGCTTATCGATCTATATTGGTGACCCCGGCTATGCGGCTATGATTCTGCCACGCTCAGGCTTAGGCCATAAAAACGGAATCGTGCTGGGAAATTTGACGGGATTGATTGATTCCGATTATCAGGGGCCTTTGATGGTTTCTATGTGGAACCGAGGACAACAGAGCTTTGTGCTGAAACCCTTTGAGCGTATTGCGCAGCTCATAGTGGTTCCGGTGGTGCAAGTCGCACTTCAGGTGGTGGAAGAATTTGAACAGAGTGAACGTGGTGCAGGTGGTTTTGGGAGCACGGGAAGGGCATGAGTAGCGCAATCCTCTTGTTTGCACATGGTGCCCGGGATCCTGCATGGGCAATGCCATTTAAGGCGATTCAAACAGCAGTCGCTGCTGCTTCGCCTGATCAGAAAGTGGAATTGGCTTATTTGGAACTCATGACGCCATCGCTGCCTGATACTGCTGAAAAGCTCATCGCAGAGGGCGTTAATTCGATCACCGTTGTACCTTTATTCATGGCGCAAGGTGGACATTTGAAAAAAGATTTACCTGTGCTTCTTGATAGTCTGCGCGCTCAACATCCTAGTGTGTGTGTCACGCTCACCCCTGCTATCGGCGATGTCCCTGAATTGACCCAAGCTATCGCTCAGTGGGTCTTGAGTATTGCAGGCTAGTCGCTCCCAGAGAGGCCGGCGACGGCAAAAAAGTTGATTGCTGATTCCTTGAGGGGATGTATTCTTTTCGGCGTTCATGGTGTCTTTTGCTTCGCTGACTTTGCTAATCGAGCGGCATAGTCATCCAGATCGCCATCAAAAGGAATGACTTGGCCATTTTCAATGAGCAACAAATCATCCACTGCTGAACGCACTAATTGTCGATCGTGAGAAACCAAAATCACAGCACCCTCGTATTCTTGCAGCGCAAAAGTCAAGGCATCGCGCATGGTCATATCGAGGTGGTTAGTCGGTTCATCTAAGATCAATAAATTGGGGCGGGTCCAGCAAATCAGAGCAAGGGCCAAGCGTGCACGTTCGCCACCAGACAACCCCTCGGCAGGGGTATCAACCCGTTCACCACTGAATTTGAATCCACCTAGAAAGTCGCGCAAGGCTTGTTCGCGGGCCTTACCATCAATGCGCTTCAATAATAATAAGGGACTGGCTTTCCCGTCGAGCGATTCCAGCTGATGTTGAGCAAAGTAACCAATTTGTAGTCCGCGTCCCTCTATGCGTTCTCCGCTCAAGGGCGGTAAGTCACCCGTCATGAGTTTTACCAGAGTGGATTTACCTGCACCATTGCGTCCCAATAATCCAATGCGAGCTCCGGGCATGAGTGTGAGCTTAACGAAATCAAGAATGGGTTTCTTTTCGTCATAGCCAGCAACACATCTATCGAGTACCAGAAGGGGAGAAGGTGCACCCGAGGGAAGAGGGAAACTAAATTCAAAGTCTTGGTCTGCACGAACCGCAGCAACTGTGCCCAGCCTCTCAAGGGCTTTAATACGGCTTTGTGCTTGGCGGGCCTTAGTAGCCTTGGCGCGGAAGCGATCGATATAGCTTTGCAAGTGCGCAGCCGCACGTTGCTGTTTTTCAAACATGGATTGCTGAGCAGCGAGTTGCTCAGCGCGGGTCCGCTCGAAGCGCGAGAAGTTGCCGCTGTAGGTGGTGAGTTTTCCGTTTTCAACTTGCCAAACTTGATTGACCACTGCATCTAGAAAGTCACGATCGTGTGCAATCACCAGCACAGTACCTGGCCATTCTTTTAAGTAAGTTTCTAGCCAAAGAACGGCATCTAGATCTAAGTGGTTGGTGGGTTCATCAAGTAGCAATAGATCCGATCGGCACATCAGTGCCTGAGCCAAGTTCAAACGCATACGCCAACCGCCAGAGAAACTAGCTACTTCGCGTTCGGTGGCCTCAGTGTCAAAGCCTAATCCCGCCATCAGGCGCTGAGCGCGCGCTGGGGCCGCATAGCCATCAATTGCACCGAAGCGTTCATAGAGTTCAGCGATGATATTGCCGTCATCTTCATGCTCGAGTGCTGTTTGGATTTCCCGATATTCACGATCCCCGTCCAGCACGAAATCTACAGCTGTGCAGGTGAGAGCGGGCGTTTCCTGAGCAACATGGGCAACGACCCAAGCACCAGGGATTTCTACGTTCCCACTTTCGGGCAGAATCTCGCCGCGCAATAAAGCGAATAGACTGGATTTACCGCAGCCATTTGCACCTACCAATCCTGCCTTATGGCCAGGAAAAAGTTGCGCCTGGGCGCCGGTCAGCAATCTTCGACTGCCGCGTGCTAAAGAGACTTCACGCAGACTTAGCATTCATTATCCTTCAAGAGTTTTGTCCATCAAGTTTGCGCAAACGCGCAAAGTCTTCAAGCGTGTTGGTATTTGCAAAATAAGCTTCTTGGGCCTCTCCCAAATCAATGGCAGAGGCATGAATGTGATCCCACCAATCCATCACGCGGCGTTGACCTGTATCTAAAAAAGCACTCAACTCTGACAAGCAAGATTGATGTAAAGCGCAACAAACGGGGTGGCGATATTGCCCGCACTGCGCATAAATCGCGCGCGCAGAAGGTGGCTTTAATTCCCACATTTGCATCATCAAACCTTCAGTGAGGGCTGGATTATCGCAGGGTATGGCGAATAGCCAAGAAGTTTTTATTACTTTGAGTCCTGCTTCGAGGGCCGCCAGAGGGCCTTGATAGCCTTCTCGATGATCGGTTACTACTTGCAAACCGTCTTCTACGTAGCGCTCAAGGTTGCGATTGGCGCTGATGATGACTGGAAGATTCAGCGCATAAAATCGTTGGGCAGCATAACTTGCTAACGTTCCATGACGCCAAGGAAGTCGCCCCTTGTCTTGCCCATTCATACGACTTCCTTCGCCGCCAGCCAGAACAAGCCCAGTGCAGTCGGATATCTGTTTGATCAAGGGCTGGAGTCCTCACCCAAAAACCCACCACTTTGGTGGGCCCAAAGGCGCGCATAAAGACCGCCAAGTTTTAACAGCGAAGCATGATCACCTATTTCGACAATACGTCCCTCATCCATCACAACGAGACGATCCATAGCGGCAATGGTGGATAAGCGATGCGCGATGGCAATCACTGTCTTACCTTCCATGAGTTGAGTTAGGCTACTTTGAATCACGGCTTCAACCTCTGAATCTAAAGCGCTGGTGGCTTCATCTAGTAATAGAATTTTTGCATCTTTTAAAAGAACGCGAGCAAGTGCAATACGTTGTCTTTGACCTCCGGATAGTTTTACTCCACGCTCACCCACATGCGCATCTAATCCTTTGCGTCCTTTTGCATCAATCAGTTGGCTAATAAACCCCATGGCTTCGGCCTTTTCGGCGGCGTTGAGTAAATCTGCTTCCGTGGCATTAGGGCGGCCATATAAAATATTGTCGCGAACAGAACGATGGAGTAGAGATGTATCTTGGGTCACCATCCCAATCTGTGCGCGCAGGCTTTCCTGAGTAATTTTCGAGATGTCTTCACCATCAATAAGAATCCGGCCGCCTTGTAAATCATAAAAGCGTAGCAACAGGTTCACGAGTGTCGATTTCCCTGCGCCTGATCGACCTACAAGACCAATTTTTTCGCCAGGATGAATATGAAGATGGAGGAAGTCGAACACTTTCCGGCCATATTGATCTTGCTCTCCATAGTTAAAACAGACGCCCTCAAAGCGCACGTCTCCATGTGTTACCTTAAGTGGATTGGCTAAAGGATCATCTATAACCTTAGGAGGCTGGGCGAGCGTATTCATTCCATCTTCAATAACACCCATGTTCTCGAAGAGCCCTGCCATTTCCCACATGACCCAATGTGAAAGCCCATTTAAGCGAAGGGCTAGAGCCGTCGATGTGGCAACCGCACCGATTCCAATATCACCTTCTGACCATAACCAAAGCGCAATGCAGGTGGTACTAGATATCAGCAACATGCTGAGTGTGTGGTTTGTTACTTCTAAGCCGCTGACTAAGCGCATCTGCCCATGCACAGCATCAATAAATTCCTTCATGGCGCCTCGCGCATAATCTGCTTCGCGAGCTGAATGGGAAAATAGTTTGACCGTACTGATGTTGGTATAAGCATCTGTAATGCGGCCTGTCATCAGCGATCTAGCGTCGGCTTGTTCTTTACCTACTTCTGCAAGGCGAGGGACAAACCAAATAATCGCAAAAATATATAGACCTAACCAGACGATTAAGGGCAAGAGCAGCAGGTGATGAAAACTTCCCACCACCAATCCAAGGGTGAGAAAGTAAGTGCCTACAAAGACCAGAATATCGGTAAGACTAAACCAGAAGTCTCTAACAGCGAGCGCTGTTTGCATTACTTTTGCCGATACACGACCGGCAAATTCATCTTGGTAAAAAGCAAGACTTTGTCCCAACATCAAACGATGAAAGTTCCATCTGAGTCGCATGGGGTAATTGCCCGCCATGCTTTGGTGTTTAACTAAAGTATGAAGAGTGACCAGACCAATACTGGTCAATAAAAGTGTGAAAAATAGAATGAGTGGGGTGCGGCCATCTGCCCATAAACGTTCTCTTGGAAGCGAGGTAAGGGTGTCGACCATCCACCCCAGGAGTTGAAATAAACCTGCCTCGAAGGCTCCGATCACCCCACTCAGAATAGTCAGGACGATCAAGTGCGTCCTAAGCCCTTCCGTACCCGCCAATAAAAACGCAATAAAGGTTTTAGGGGGAACACGGGGCGGGGTATTGGGGTAGGGGTTTAGAAGGCTTTCAAAGAACCGAATCACATCAAGACCATCAACTTAAAACACCATTATCCGGTGTTTCTGTCGCCATGCGAAACTCTTGTTGCGGTGCGTCACAAAGGCGCGCTGCAACAAGACATTTATTTACTTGAAGAAATATTGAAAAACGAGTGAAAAACCCCAAAACTTTATTTTTTTCAATCATTTAATCAATGGGTTAATCAAGTCTGTCTGACATCAAAATGTCGATGTTTTGTAATGGTTTTGTGGGATGCTGTTCGATTATTGAGATGCAAAACAACATCAAGAAAAAAGTGCGGCCACGCATTTTTTTCAGTTAATTCTAATTTTCCTCTTAATGTTCGGAGATTTTTATGGCAACGAATGTTGGTAAGTCCCATGCAATGGGTTTTAACGCAATTCTTGGGTCGACTATTACAGGCTTGTTGTTGATAGCTTCTATTGCAACGACGGTGAATGGGGTGACTGGGGCAATTGCAGTCGTCATCTCTACATTGTTATTTTCTGGTTTTGTTTCAACTATTTTCTTGTCACATACAGTGCGCGACTGGCTCAACTCACATAGCTTGATTGAGCGATTTGGTCATCACGCAGATCAAAAATCAGATCTATCTAAACTTGATTAATCTAAAAAACTTTTACTTCCTTTTTTTAAGTTTTAGTTTTTCTCGCCGTTAATAGATAAAGACGGTTACTGACCTCAAAATTTTGATTTTGAGGTCAGTACTTTTTTGTGTTCATATTTTTTCA